>NZ_KV811631.1:0-926 GCF_001813175.1 Corynebacterium sp. HMSC069E04
CAAACGGAACAAAACCTGGGACACTTCAGTGCCCAGAGGCTTATCTACATGGCACGTTCGCTACGGGTTCGTCGTTCTAACAGCCAGTCAGACAAGAAGGAACCGTGGCGTAGTTTCGGGATAGCCACATCGACGGTGCTGACCCGTGTATCCAGTAGTCGGTTGCGGTAGCCGTTGCGGTGGTTGACGCGGTTGTCGCTGGTGGTGCCGTAGTCAGCGCTGCCGACAGTATCGTCTTGGGAAGATAGAATTTGGTTGATGAAATCACCGAGCATCTGACGCGTCAGATCGGGTGATGCTTGAGTGAGTAGCTCTTCGAGGTATGCTTTTGGTTGCCAGTTGTGTCGGCACCGGGGGCTTAACTGTGAGAAGCGGGTCGAATAGCAGAGTTCTCCGCTAGGAGGTGTAAAAATTCCTCTGGGTCTTTAACCGTCAAGCGAATGGGTCTTCCGATATTGCGGTGTAGGAGGATATTTGCAGAACCGGCATGGAATGAAATAGTGCCATCCAGGAAGTGAACCCCAAACGTTTGGGATTCGAGTATGGGGCCCGAGGGAAGGATCTCCGCCCCCTTCAGAGATTCCAAACGAACGTTGCTAACTGGAATGCCAAGAACTGAAATCCGAAGGATTTCATCATTCAGCAACACCCCGACATTAAAGAAAATTGCCAGAGACACTAAAAGACCGCATGTGATAAAGGCGGTTTGATCTCTTCTGGTCAAGAAGTAGACACACAATAAGAGTACTGCGAAGATAAGTACGATCCGACTAAAACTATATCCAAATACTCTTGATCGATAACTTGAACCAGTCATGAATATCACTCAACTTCCTTCCAACTATCTTCATGGGTAGTAAGGCGAAAATCACCACTGTGAGCATCGTGAGGGAGAATGAAGCGTCCTGGGTTTAGTTCCGCTTCTT
>NZ_KV811632.1:0-1222 GCF_001813175.1 Corynebacterium sp. HMSC069E04
TGCCTAGGAACAAAACTCGGGGCACTTCACTCCCACGCTGGGGACGTAGCTACCTTTCTCTACTGCGGGCAGAAATCTGCGTAGTCGTTCGCATGGACTGCCGTGGTTGGTGTTTGTGCTGGTGGGTTTCTATATTTCGCGGGGGAGCAGTGGGGTGGCGTGACTTGTGCACCAGGTGTTGGTGGTGCGGAATACTTCGCCTTGACGCAAAATCTTGCGGCCAATTTCGCTGCGCTGAGACCCGAAGAGGGCGTGGAGCATGTTCGCTGTGGCGGTCGCATCGGCTACTGCTGCGTGCGCGTCAGGATTGTCCAGTCCCAGGCGGTCGAGGAGTGCCGGTAGGTTGTAGGGGCCACGGTCGAGTATTTGCTTGGCAAGGTCAATGGTGTCAATGAAGGGGAAGAACTCGTCCTCATTATCGTCTCCACCGGTCATGCGGTCGACCTCAGCAACGATCATTTTTGAGTCAAACGGTGCGTTGTGCGCGAATAGTTGCATGCCGTCGATGTAGCTGGTGAAGTCGCCATATACCTCGCTAAACGTTGGGGCGGTTGCCACCATGTCGTTGGTAATGCCGTGAATGTGGGAGTTTTTAATGGCCTTGCCGTCAGGATTAAGCAGTGTGTGCCAGGAGTCGACGGGGTTGAAGTGGCTGTCTGCGCGCACGGCAGCGATTTCAATGATGCGGTCGTAGCGCTTGTTAAAGCCGGTGGTTTCAGTGTCAATAACGGCAAAGACCGGCTTGCCCGGCGTGCGTGGGGTGTAGCGGTTGAGGAGGTTTTCTAAAAATCCCATGGCCCCAAGCCTAGAGTCCCATACCGACATGGAAGCCTAAACGCTATCGAACATAACGGCAGCACTGTTTTCTGTGTAGCGCCCCTGGGGCACTTAGTTACCTTTTCTGATTCTTTGCCGCTCTTTTCTTTTCCAAGACAGTCTAGAAGACACAAGGATACGTGGAGGGTCATAGGACTGCGGTTGTGGTGGGGTGTTTTGGTGGCAACCAAATCGCTTGCGATTTGGGCGGCAGCCCAACGAGCCGAAGGTGAGGCGGGAGCCTTTCGGTCTTAAGCTTCTGGTGGTGTTGATTGGTGGATCCCCTGTGGGGATATAGAACTACAGGGATATAGTTATAAGCCACCTGGGAAAATAGGTAAACGTGCAGGTAAAACCCTGTGGATAACTAGTCGAATATTGGTAAATATGCGCACCTGTATTGGTA
>NZ_KV811633.1:0-1410 GCF_001813175.1 Corynebacterium sp. HMSC069E04
GTCGGGGCAGCAGGCGTTGGGCAGGATTGTGCAATCCTTGCTCGCTGACGCTGATGCCCTCGACGGTATTCAGCTTTATGCCCTCTCGGATGCAATCGAGTCGTATCGTGATGCGGTCATAGAACAGGAGAATGCTGCCTTTAACCCCTCGCGGGGCGAAGACTAATGGCCAACGACTCCGGCTCCCGTGGGCAGCGGGTGGGCTATATCCGTGTTTCGACGGTGGAGCAGAATAATCAGCGCCAGAAAGAACTACTCAATGCTTCCGGCAGGATTGACCGGTTCTTTGAAGATAAGATTTCCGGCCGCACGAAGACTGCCCGCCCTGGGCTTGTCGAGTGTATGGCGTATGTGCGCGATGGTGACGAGCTCGTCGTCTCGTCGATTGATCGCCTCGCCCGATCTCTAACGGATCTGCGTGGCATCGTTGATGAGCTCACCGACAAGGGTGTGACTGTTACTTTCCTGCACGAGAACCTATCGTTCTCGAAGGGTGCTAGTGACCCGCGTGCGGATTTAATGCTAGGTATTTTGGGTTCGTTTGCGGAGTTTGAGCGGGCTATTATTCGTGAGCGCCAGGCGGAGGGGATTGCGTTGGCGAAAAAGGCCGGCAAATACAAAGGGCGCAAGCCTGCTCTTAGCCCGCAGCAAGTAGTGGAGATTAAGCAGCGTGTGCTGGCAGGGGAGTCGAAAGCCGCACTAGCGCGAGAGTTTGGGGTCACCCGTCCTACCGTGTATCGAGCATTGAAAAACGCCTAAAAGACGCAGCCGTAACGGTAAATCAGCGCAACTTGACCGGGGTTCGTATGCGTAAATATGCGCAGATTGGGCTGGCTGCATGGGAATTCGATGCTGTCTGCCTTTTACTTCTCTGCGGAGACCACCGGCCCCTTTTCGGTCCAGCGTTACTGCTAACGTTAGTGCCGGTTCACAATCATGCCCCACCACCTGTGGTGGGGCGTGGGCGTGACTTCCTCGTCGGTGCGCGGTTAGGTCCGCGCGTGTACGTGGGCTGTTCTGCGCGCCTAGTCGGCGAGTGGACAACTCTACGACGTTAGGGAGGTGACCGATGGGTAGACACTCATTGGAAACGCCCGGTCGCAAAAGAAAAGACCTTGATGCCACCAAGCTTGACTGGCTCGATGTGGCTACCAAGGTCATAGTTCTTGCGACCGCAATCGTGAAGCTCGTTGAGGCGATGCTTCACATGGGCCTTTAGGTCCGATAACTCCAGCCGATTCGCAGTCGGTTGGGGTTATTTTTATGTGCAGCGATGGGTCAGGGACGAACCATGCTGTCATGTCTTAGGCTAATGTGCGCGCGGAGGTTTCGCAATACTCCTGAAGTGTCCCAGGTTTTGTTCCGTCTGAGTAGATGGGAAAATCTGGAATATGCCAAGAAAATTTGACC
>NZ_KV811634.1:0-76925 GCF_001813175.1 Corynebacterium sp. HMSC069E04
AGAGTCATCACGTACTGAAGCGCTGTCACGGTACCAAGCCCGCAACGTGTGGTGAGACACCCCAAGCAGCTCACCGACCTCCGTGTAGGCACGTTGCAGTGAGCAAGACTCCAGGCGGACCATTTCGATGATCTGATGGACCGCCTTCTCCTTGAACTCGACGGAATACTTTCTAGGCATAGTTCAATCCTTCCTTAGCTGAGGTGGGAACTAAACCCAGGACGCTTCACAGCCATGCCAGAAAACAACACGTCCAAACAACCCCGGTTGAAAAATCAACCCCGGCTATTACACCCGCGAGGTTGACAAACCTATATAGGAACACCCCCGTTCCCGCAATCCAACGACTCTCACAATGGTAGAATTATCATGTCCAATTTGGATGCAAACCTGCAACAATCCAACCTTCGCTTAGCCTATGCGCCGAAGCCTCCGTACAGACCCTATTCAGGAAGAGTCACATGATTTACACTCCGAATATCGTCAGCCTACCTTCTGACGCCCCAATCAAAAGGTATCCTCCACGGAAACCCAGCGATCGGCAGGACAACTATCTTAAAAACTACGATTTCCTAACCGTCTTTTCCGACGTCTTCGTAAAAGACGGAACATTGTGGATGATCGGCCCCAAATGGGAGAATCTCGAAGAAGAGTTAAAGGCTTCCAAATTTAGATGGAACTGGACTGACATTTCCACCTCCATCACCTTCGAATCACTGAATCGAATGTCTCGAGCATACGCCCATGTTCCCGACTCTTCCGGCGTGCTCGAGATCGACGGCCCTTTGGGCCACTGGGAAGTTGAGGTCCCAAACATTCCGAGTGACTTAAACGAGGATAGAAACGTTCTGGTCACTCAACAACAAGACAACAGACTTGAATGGATTGCGTACTGGGCTTTCTACAATGTTAACGTCAATGCGATAGACACGGTAGTCATCTATGACAATGCAAGCACACTATACCCGCCAGAACGGGTCGACCAAGTTCTGTCTATGATTCCTGGCTTAAAGTCACATATGGTCGTTCGATGGAACATGCCCTACGGGCCGACAGGCGGGCCAAACAATGTCTGGGACTCTGACTACAGTCAACACGTTGCGTGGGAGCATTCGCGTCGATTTTTCACCCAGAAGGCACGCTCTGCCTTAATGATCGACATCGATGAGCTTCCTATTCACGTTGGAGGAGAGTCACTTCCGGAGGTTCTAGCCAACACCGACCAAGCTGTGCTCCACTTTAATCGCCAGCCCATACGCCCGTTCCCCAATAGGTCAGATGCTCTAACTGATGTCAGGGTGCACTCCGACTATTCTCTAGGCGAAGAGCGCGGTGCATGGCTAGCTCCAAAATACATCTTCGCTCCTGCGAGGATAGTCGAAAGCGATCAACTTATGGCTCACGTCGTCAGAGGACAAGACACTACGCCACTTCCTGAGACTGAGGCATTTGCTGGTCATTTCGACGCGATTCGCATTCGTTGGCGGCTCGAAGAGAAGAGGCAGGTGCCGAATTTTAAGCGCCCCGAAGACATCGTTGAGCCCACTGTCAATTCGACAGTCTTTAGCAATAAATTTGACCAGTTAGCAAATGAGTGGAAACAGCTGCAGAAAGCCCTAACGCCAATTGTTAACAGTCAAGCAGAGCCACATTGGCCGTAGAGCTAGATTTGCCCCTTTATATTCAGTAAAGGGGCTTTTCTATTACTTATCCAATGCCCATTAGATGTTCAGCGCACTGTACATCAAATTATTTACCAATTCTTGAGAATTGCCCGTCAATACCTTTTCTCGGGCTATTTTGACTGCTTCATTGTATCGGATTGGATTCGACAACGAATTGAGGTCGGATTTCACATCAGTTTTTTCAAACCGTTGCACCCCGTGGTCACCAAAGTTTGACCATAAGCCAGCCCGTAGGTTTCGACCAATTTGAATGCCAACCGTATCTTTAGCTCCTGCAGCAAGGCAAAGGGACCCAGCAGCGAGTGCTCGCATTCCGGCCATGCCTGCTGTAACAGTTAAGTAAGCCTTATTCATTAGTATGGGTACTTCTTGAGGGGAAACCCAACCATGAAATTTATAGCTGACATTTGATAAACGACGTGACAAAGCAGCATATCGCTGCTCATAAACCGCTTTGAGCGGGCCATCACCATAGATGTCAATAACCCATCTGATGTCGGGGTAGAGCCGGCTTAGGCTCTCCGCAGCCTCTTCGACAGCAGCGATTTGGGGAACCTTATCAGGAGAAAGGCGCGAGGCAGTCAAGATCCTGCCCACACCGTCACTTAGTTTCTCATCATGCGAAATTAACGGAAGGTCAAAAATTTCAGTGGGCGCCGCATTCGGAAGATTGGTTACTTTCCACGGTGCTACTCGTCCAAAGCGCTGCACAAAATGCACCAGTGATGGACTTGCTGCGACAAAAGCATCGACTCTGTCAGACCACTCGTACATGTAATCATGGTACGCACCGTGAACCATAACGACATGTTCTGCGTTCGCAATCTCGTTTACAGCGAGGCCGATCTGTCTGCCCCCGGGAGCATGGGAAAATATCAAATCAAAATCGACATCTTGAGCGATACGCTCAATGTCGTTCTCCCAATCGTTCCAATCAATTTCGATGAACGAGGCACCAACCACTTGCGCTCTTTCGCTAAAGGTATCGCCTTGTCCAACAAAAGTTACGTCGTTACCGCGAGCTACTAGTGATGAAGCGGCGTCAACAGTCCACTCATGAACGCCTCCCCATTCGGCGACAGTCCGGACAGGCATGAGAATCTTTCTATTGGGCATAGACGAGCATCTCCTCCAATTGCACTGGATCAAGTAAACGAAGCTTTATCCCAATTGACGCACAGAGCTCGATGACGTCTCTTTCATTGAGCCAAGAGTTATCCGTTTTTGGGCGCTCCACTACAAGCTCTGAAGAGCGCCAGTCACCGCATAGCAAGAGTGCGACGGCTACACGAAAACTCAAATCTTCAGCAAAGCGTTTTCCGAAAGCGGAAATGTTGGCTGCAAATTCCACCCGATCAATCGAGAACATCTTTCCAGTCCAGTGCGCACTATCACGCACCTGCAGCATTACTTGCCGTGGTTTATCGTTTGACTGGATCGGAACGGTTTGTGGTCGATAGTCACAAAGGATCAAGATGGTGTGATTATCAGGAGTCCAGTTAGCATCCGTCTCGATTTCAAAACGAGGAGCCTGCTCCTCCCACACATTTCTTACACAATCGTCAAACTCAAGCGTGGCCTGAGGCCAGCTTATCCGCTGTCGATCTGCGTTTTCGCCGAAAATGAGTAACCCCGCTAATAGAGCAATTGTCTTATTCATGCCAGTGAGCACGAGGTCTAATCGTAGCTCTCTCGGGAATGAGACGGACTCACTCGGTTGATCGGTTCGCTCTCGAAGAGCAAACTTACCTGTCAACGAATTCTCCCAAGCGAATCTCATTAAAGTCCCCTATCGATTCCAGAATCATTCAATTCTTCGGCTATTACATTTTTATTTGAATTAGAGAATTGTTTCGCAAATAATGCACTTCCAAGCCCTATTCTATATACTGAACCCCCAGGGTAAGCCGTGCGCAAATAGGCCTCCAGCTCTCGCGCTGAATCATGTTCTTTAGTGACAAAGATGTAAGCAGAACTCTTGTACCCGAACTCGCCAACGCTAACAATCTTCCTAGCCTCTTGGAGTAGCCCCTCAAAGGCATCGATGGCAACCACTTCTACGCTGTCTGGGAAGTAAAGAACACTAAGCTGCACATTGCCATCTTGTGTACGGAGCGACCTACTGCTCGTTAAAATTCGTTGCTGCAAAGACTCATCGACTCGAGCTTGCGTAACTGCTGGCACTTCATGCTCTCCCTCCATCCCTTCATTTGCGTGGAGTTGAAGTTGATCACGAACACGAAGAGTAAAAGATTTGAAGCCAATTTGGCGAAGATTCACAATTTCTTCCTGACTCACATCTTCAATAACCGCGTTCTCAAAGACGGCACGATCACGTAGGATATCGCGCTCCGTAACAATCGTCGTCAATTTGTCCGGCATATCGGCATCGATAGCAAGATTTACCGTATTCCCTTGCAAGATAATGTCACGGGACACCAGCTTGTCTGGAAGATATGCACCGAAAGTATTGAAAAGATCCGTTCTTCCCGGAACATCCGGATACTTTAGTTCCCCGCCCAACTTCTTCAATGAACTTTGGCTTGGCCCAGATGTCAGGAACCGGTTCGCCAGCCGGGAAAGAGTGTGTCCTGCCTTTTGATTGTCGGAATCTTGCGCGGTGATCTGCAAGTCGTGCACTCGCCGCAAATACATGAATCTTTCGACGTGGCCCCAGCTAACACCCGCGTTCATCAGGCGAGTAGCTAATTCATGGTCAACTGAAGAAGTCAGCCGCTCGTCATAAGCAAAATCCCTAATCAACTGAGTCGGCAAAGTCCAAGTACTGTGACCGGGCCCAGCACCATTGAATGCCACCATAGCTGCGCTAAAGCCCTTCAGAGTCAAGAAACCGCGCAGTTCACCCGTATCATCCTGGAAATTAATCCAGCCACCGTAGGTAGCGTCGATTGTCTGTGACAGGCCGTCAATACCAATTTCAAGACGATTGGGAAGCATGATGTCATCATCATCATGAACTGCAGTGAGCAAACAATTTGAGTGTTTCGCTGCTGTATTCCGAGCAGCAGCAACTCCCCTAGGCTTATCGTGCTGAATCAGTCTTACCCTGGAATCATTGATGCTGGCGATCGCCTCTTTCACACGAAGAGGTTCCTCGGAGCCATCATCGACAACAACAATTTCGAACTCTTGGAATGTCTGGTACAGCACAGAGTTGATACTCTCAACCAGCATGTCATATCGGTCTTTCGTTGCAATTGCTACGGAAACCAACGGCAGACGTTCATTTTGCGGGACAGACCAATTAATCAGGTTTGGATACAGACTCTGTCTGCTGTCTACGCGCTCCATTAGCTGCATTTCAGCGTCGCTAGCGGTTGATAATGACGCTTCTTCTGCAACTGCTTTAAAGCCTTCTACCCTTGCCGCCTTTCCCCCACGCCTGTGCTGGCGGAGGATAAAGTCGTAGCCAAGTGCTTCACAAAACAACGCGCTCTCGTCAAACCCACGGACTTCCAAGAAATGGGCCCGGTTAATAGCAAAAACACGGCCAAGCACGGTATCGGGCATACGGGTTAAATAGCTTACTTGGCCCGATATGTCGTTAGCCTTGCTATTAAGACTCCTGAACCGCGTGATCTCAGCAACGACCCCACGCTGAAGCTCAGCTAAGTTGTGCGTTGTCTCGTCGTCTGGGACGACCCAAAATCCTCTTTCCACGAACAACAGAACGTTATTCTGTGCCTTCACCGCGGAAATATTCATGCACGCAGAACTAGAATAATCTGATGGGCACACCTCAAACTTAAAGAATGAGTCGGCAAGAGCGTTCGCAGTTTCAAAAAGCCCAGATACTGCTGCACCATCGAGGAGATTAGGAAGGCTAAGAATGCACTCGTTCACACCTTCAATCTTCTTGAAGCTATCAATGTAAGCGCGAGCCTCGTCAATATCCTCGGGTATAAGCTGAAAAACTACAGAAATCGACATTACGGCGCCACCTTCCAAACTAAGTTTTCTTTGCTTTCTGCGGCAATCGCGTGAGCATAAAGCGAATCCGTGATTGAATCTAGAACGCTAGCATCATGGCTTTTCCACGGGTGCACTGTAAGGTCGACGGACTTAATATATGGATTAAACCGAGCCGCATTCGTCTCTAGAAAGACACCCTCTACGCCGGACTCCTTTAGGTAAACAAAAGGCTCATTGAACGCCTCAGTCACCGGCGCACTACAAACTGCCGGCGGTAATTCAACCCCTTCAGCATTAAAGAAACGAAAAGTTACAAGAAAATCGCGAAATTGGAAAGGGACGAGCGCCTCTCCAGGTAAGAAGAGGGCAATACTGCTTACCTCGAATGGAAAGACCGCGCTATGAGAGTTTTTTGACATAGGGCAAGTGTAGTGGAGCAGCAACGCTACTGCAGCGCTTTGGTACGAGCCCCAAGCTTGTGGTGAATCATGCCCTTAGCAGCTAACGGCTTATTTCCCTGTCCCCTTAAAGAAAGCCACCGTTTCTGCAATTCCAGCGGATAGTGTCAGAGACGAATTCCAACCAAGTAGTCTCCTTGCCTTAGAAGAATCCAACGAGGACCTCGGCACATCGCCTTTTCTCGCAGGCGCATATTCTGGTTCATCTTGCACTCCCACAGCTTGCGCAACCAACGTATGCAATTCCCTGTCACTCGTTTCAATGCCCGTACCGATATTGAACCGCTCACCGTTAGCTTCATCATTGGAAGCCAAGTAAAACGCTCGAGCAACGTCCTTGACAAAGACATAGTCTCGGGTATTTGAACCCGTGCCAAAGACCTTTGTCGGCCTCCCATTCAGTAGGCGTTCAATAAAGATTGCAACCACGCCGGCTTCGCCATGCGGATTTTGGCGTGGCCCGTACACATTGGCCGGAGCAACAAAACTTGATTGAATTCCATAAAGGCGGGAAAACATGCTCAAATACAGCTCGCCGGCTGCTTTACTGGCCGCATAAGGTGATTCAGGAGCCACTGGCATGGATTCGCTTACCGGGAAAGAATCTGGCTGCCCATAAATGGATCCACCAGACGAGGTATGGACGATTTTACGTACACCGTGCCGCCGTGCTGCGTCTGCGAGTTTCACCGTGGCCACGACATTAGTCTCACAATCAATTACTGGATTCTCCACTGACTTCCGTACATCAATTTGAGCTGCCAGATGGAACACAACTTCAAAGGGAGCCTGGGAAAAGAGATTGTCGTAATCGATGGTACGAATATCGCCTTCCACGATATCGACCCCACCCATTGATCGTGCGATGTGAAGATTCTCCAACCGCCCGGACGAAAAATCATCCAAGACTGTGACCGTATGGCCTTCCTCAACGAGAAGATCAACAAGATGAGAACCAATAAACCCGGCGCCACCGGTCACAAGACAATGCATAGCCGTGATATTAGCATTGTTGTTCGTCGTTGCGTACGAGATCAGTCCGCGAGCAGTTGCTCCCACCGCGGCATTATTGTAGTCACATCCCAGCGCTGGGAATATTCCCTCGCGGCTGCCCCTAACGCAACAAAGGACTCCTTTTCCTGGCCTTGCAAAATGACCTTAATCCGAGCCTCAGGGCTGCACTCTCGCGAGTAGTCACCGAATACTTCCTTCACACCTTCCCGCTCCCAGAAAACTGGAATTGTCCGAGCTGCCATTCCTTCGGCCGGTGCAAGGTGGAAGCTTTCCAACTCGCTTGGGGACAGAATAAATCCAATGCCACGGTGCCAGGAAGCGATATCGGCACTAAATGAATCGAACGTGACGTGCTCAGCAAGTATCTCACTTCGTGCGAGGCGCTCAAAGAACTCTAAGTAGAGTTGTTTTTGCACGGAGTCGCTCCATACATGTGGATACTCCCATGGCATTCGTCCCTTAATACGCAAGGTATAACGTTCATCAATGCTAACAAGTTCTTCAATGAGGTCGAGTGCACGATCTGGACGCTTAAGGAACGGGACCATACCGACTAATCCCAGTGTGAATTGCGCATTACTGGTCTTCGGCCGATCGAAATCCAGAAGATCGACTGTGTTAGGCAAAACCATGGTCTTGCTTTCAGCCAATCCGAATCGTTCAACCGCCTGCCTACGGACCCAATCTGAGACAAACACCAATTTGTTCACGTTGTCCCATACAACGTTGTCCATCCATGGACCATTGAGTTCAAATCTATGAAGCCGAGAGATTAGTCTCGTTCCCTCGGGAAGGTGCTTCGAATACCACGCCAGCGAGGGACCCGCCCATTCACAAAAAACTGTATCGGCCCATTCCGCGAGTTGCTTGCTGATTTCCTCATTATGTGTGTGAAGCGTGGACCATCTATCTAGCTGCACGTCGAACGATGGATTTCGATTGAGGAAATCCATCAACTCTCCCATGAATTTGAAATCATGAGACGCCACCACCACCCGTTGCGGCCGGTCTCCGTTCAGTGTATTCGACGTGACCAGTGCCCCTGCTCGCCCAAAATAAGACTCAAACCTTTCGCGAGCTTTACTCATCGAGAAATACCCACTTGCCAGGGCCGCCTTTTGACGCGCCGCTTCTACCTTCGGTAAGCCCGCAGCGATCTTCTTCGCAACGACATCAACTGTGTCATCAGCACGAACAAAGAATGGGTAGTCGTCGCCCCAGAGTAGTCGATGGTCCTCAGTGTCATTAATGATTGGCGCTGCCCCGGCCGCGCCATACTCTAGGGCCTTGGTTGAGACTTCCAGGCTCGAATCCAATTCTGCCGTGCGCCAACCAAAGCCAAGGTCGGCCTTCATAATCTCCTTGATCGACTCGGTTCGGGGAAGCGCTCCCAGCCACGTCACTCCACTGTCAGGATCAGCATGTGCCTTCTCTAGCGCGTCTCGCATTCTTCCGACCCATTGAGGGTCATCCTTTGCCCTATTGAATTTCGCCCCCACCACATTGAGATGCGCCTCAATATCGTGTTCCTTCAACTTCCGCGGAAGCTCTAACATTTCAAGTGTTCGCCACTCACGAGCCAGCTTTCCTGCGTACACAATTTTGATAGCAACTTGCTCTGTGGTCTTAGGATTTTTCTCGGTATTAAATGCATAGTCCGGAATCATCGGCGGGATAAGAAGAACTCTTCCGGCAGCTTGTGGAACCAAGGCTTCCCAATACGAACGTGCGGCTTCAGTTTGGGCAAAAATTCGACGAGAATTCTCGGCGATGTGCTTCAGCCGCTGCACATTAGTTTCGGACAGCTTCTTCGGAGGAAAGGGAAGGTCTGTGACATAGGACCACAGCACCGGCGAGATTCTCTCGCTCAAGCTGAAATCGTAGGCTGCTTGGAAGCCTCTCACTACGATAGCGGTTGAACGGGTCTCCTCAAGGAGCTTCTCCACCAATTCTGCCGCAGCCGTTGTATCAAGTGCTGCGTCGTCTGCAATGCCTTCGGGAGCATGAATGTGAATGTTTGCAATCCCATCGACTGCTCCAAGCAACGTACGGTTTTGAGGATGGCTTTTTAGCTGAATGTGGACCTCATCAAACACCCCGGAAAGCACTTCAGAAACCGACATCAGCCAAATGGAGGAGCCATCAATAACGTTCGGACTTACATCACCGTAGACCACAACTGAGCTCATTACATCCTCTCCTCTTCTGTACCACTGAGTTCCGTCACGTCGCGGAGCAGTGCTTTGAACACCGGTGCATTAATATCATCTTCCCAACCCCATGAGGAGGAGTTCTTCGACAACACTACTGTCGCACGTTGACGAAGCTCTTCGCTGAAATGATTCGAAGTTTCGCTAGGGCAGACGATAACGACAGTTCCATTTTCTTCTGCTTTCTTCATGTGATCTAGTAACTGGAGAAAACTCGTCGTTTTCTGCGTAGACAACAGGCCTGCCCATACGCCTCGCTCAAATTGGTCCTCCTCAATTACGAGGTAGCTTGCATTTCTTGATGGTTTTCCAATTAAGTGAGGCGCAGAGATTCGCTCTACTTCTGCCAGATCGTTCAAGGAATCGGCACACCGCTGTGAACCGATAAGCTCGATACGTCGAATCCACTTTTCAGAATGCGCATTCATCAGTGCACGCAGAACGTCGGAGCTATCGCTATCCATAGTCTGTTCAGCTGCCACGCGCCCAGCTGTATGCGCGTCAGGGCGCCCTACGATGTGCGATGCCGGAATTGTGTGAGGTGCAAACACGCTTTGTACAGTGTTCCCCTCTTTGCCAGTCTTTCCAGACGGTTCTACTGTCAGGGACGACAGCGGCTCCCGCTCAGCACGCTGATTCTGTTCTTGGGCAGCTACAGAAATAGTCTGAAGCTCTCTCTCTAGGCGCGAACTCCGTCGTAGAGCTTCTTTGGTGAGACCCTCCGACTTTTTGCGTGCGGAAATCGACATCACTAAAAAGACAAAACCAACGATGACTGCACCAGCCAAAAGCATTCTGCTAATAGCGCTGCTGTTCACTACAATTGCGCCGATAAGCAGTACCGCAGCCAAAGCTGCAAGGATGATTAGTCCTCTACCACGGCGGAAGTAATCAAGGCTCATGAAAGTCATTCCTTCAAACAATCTCTTGCTTAACGTATGGGCGGATTCCAGATAACTCACCCACATTTCGATGGCTTAGATTTAGATAGGTTTTTCGAGAATCACCATTGGGGGCCGGTAATCGGCCGTGACTTCTGCGAGAAAGTCGTGTGCAGGCTGCTTATCTTCCCTACCCATGAGTTTTGCCCATTCGTGATACTGTGCCGCAACTACATCAGTTGGACCATCGGCGATGATTCGGCCTTTTGAAATCCAGATCGCCCGGTTGCAATTATTCTCAATTTCCTTGATAGCGTGCGAAACCAAGAACAGGTTTCCGGCGCGCTCAAGGAGCTCGTGCATTCGGGCGCTAGCCTTTGCACCGAAGGCGGCGTCACCAGTGGACAGGGCTTCATCAATCATGAGGATGTCTGGCCTCACTGCTGTCGAAATTGCGAAAGACAAGCGTGCTGACATACCGGACGAATAGGTCTTCATTGGTCGTTTGATCGCATCACCGAGTTCGGTCCACTCCGCGATTTCAGGAATTTGTGCCCTTGCGTCGGCAGGACTCATTCCCAGAGCCAAGCACCCCAGGTAGATATTGTGCTCCCCGGACAGATCTGGCTGAAGAGCCGGGGACACGCCCATGAGCGTGGGCTGGGAGCGCGTCAGAATCCGCCCCGATGTTGGAGCTAAGCCTCCGGCAATCATGCTCAACAGAGTCGATTTTCCTGAACCATTGAGGCCAATAATGCCGATCGATTCACCGGGTAGCGCGATGAGCGAAGCATTAACGATTGCATCAACGACAGTTTTTCCGCGACTCACGCGAGTCATACTCGCATCAGAGGAGCGGCCCTGACTAATCACGTAGCGCTTGGACACGTTGTCTACGACAACGTTCGCTCGCTCCACGTAATTGATATCGAGGTCAGATTGCGACTGCGCTGGTGGTTCGGCGACAGATGGTTCTTCTATAAAGCCTTCCCGCGATTGGTCCTCGCCTTTCTCATCCGTGACCTTCTTTTTCGTTTCGAGGTACTCACCAGGTGCTGCAGGCAACTTAGACGAGTCGAACATACTTATCCTCCGCCCTCCAGAAGAAGATAAAACCAAGCACAAAGGCTCCTACGCTCCAGGCCACAAGCTCTCCCCAGGTCGCGAGACTAGGTGCGGTACGATAAATCGAAGCATCACGCACTGCCGTAAGGAAGATGTAGCACGGATTGGCCGACATGACCTGGTGAACAGCTGAATGCTCAGCGAACCTATCGATGGAAAACATCACACCGGATAAGAAGAAGAGTCCGCGGCTCACAAGACCCAGAATGGTTTTTGCTTCAGGAATCTGGGCTGTAAGGCGCGCCGTGATCATCATAAGCCCGCAACCAAAGATGTGGATCAACACAAACAGCGGAACTACGAGTATCAATGTCCATGAAGGCCACGTTCCCCACTGAAAAAGGAAAGCCGCTAACAACGCCACCATGGCTGGTAAGACGTTATCGATCATTGACCGTAGAGTCGTCGAGAAAGGGATAGATGCACGTGGAAACTGGAACGCGCGGATCATGGAGCGCGAGGATTGCATGAGGCTGATGCCAGAGTTCATCAGCCCCGTCATCATCGACATAAAGATAATGCCGATAAAGAGAAAGCCAATGAAGTTCTCAATGCCCCTGGAGGTTTTCAAGAGTATGCCGAAAAGAAACCCGTACAGAGCTACATCAAAGAGCGGGTTGAGAACGAGCCATAACTGCCACAGACGGTAATCACGAGTGGTTCGCAGTGCCTTTGCCCGAGCATCCGCAGTAATGAAGAAACGGCGTGCCCACAGCTGCGAAATGTACTCACGCAGCGTCGGGCGTGTAGCCAAGGGGTGGAGCCCCTCTGGGTTTACTATCTGCACCCGGCCCTCATGCCGGGCAACCTGGGCATTGAGCTCTTCAACTCCGCGTTGTGCAGTTTTGGAGCTTCGCCATTTATGGCGTGCCACATGCATCAGCCCTTCCATTCCTTCATCGGTTTTCGAGTGATATGACACCAGTGTGTCCACTCTCGGCCTATCAAAGGAAGCGCCTACTTCACGCAGACCGAGTTTTACTAACGAGTATTCTACTCAGACTTCCCAAGAAGTTCGTCTAGCACCGTGCCTGCCTGTGCAGAATCACCCGAAGCCGTGCAGTACGTCAACGGTAACTTAGATAGCGGCGAGTCTTCGACCACGATGCCCCACACGGCTGTTCCGCTCCCAGCGTAATCGGCGTATTTCGAAGGCAAGAATGGATTGACACTGAATGCTGTTCCCACCGTGTCGGTGTCATTGACCACCAAGACGTCAAAACTCGTGGAAACGTTAAGAAACTCCAGATAGGGAACGTAACCGTTGATCCGGACATTGTCAGCTGCTGGGTTCCCCCACAACTGCCGTCTCAGCTTTTCCGGATTAGAGGTGAAGATGTGCAGGACGAACTTCTCGCGTCGTGGATGTTCCGCAAGCGCGGCCAATACATCTCTGATGCCGCGGTTGGCGTAGAAATTTCCGAAGTAAGCAATGTTGATGCGTTCTGAGTCGAGGCTATAGTCCGACCCCACCAAGCGGTACATTTCCGCCGTCGGGACTGCATGGTGGCGGATGGTCGATTTTTCCCGAACGAAAAATTGAAATTCCTCCGGATAGCGCTCCAACATCACCTGCTGCTGATTAGCATTGGTGAAAATCACCTCATCTGCATAAAGAAGGGTGACAAGCTCAGTGAGCTCGAAGTGAGTTGTGTACGAGAGTCCCGACCAGTCGGAGCGCTCGACCATCTTCCGCAGTTGATAAGTTGTGATACCCCTCGTTAGCTCGCCTGGACGGGGCGTGCCGTCCACACCGACGCTCAAAGGATCGGAGAATTCTGCTTCCCATCGCGTTCCCGGGTGCTTGTCTTCGAACAGCGCAGCGGCGACGTGGGAGCCAGACCATAGGGCGCGGGAGTACATCGACTCATAGCCGCCTTGTTTTCTAGCCCGTTTGCTTGCCTTGCGTGCCGCCTGGCGCGCGTAGGAGCAAATCGCTCCCCAATGCGCGAAGGAGGGCACGACATCGATCTCCTCGGCATGGATCAGGTAGGGATCGACAATCAACCTGGTTGAATCGTCACGTCCGCGAACGCGCTGCATGTTGGCATAGAAGACATCAACAAGCTCTGCATCATTCCTGATCACCTTCGCCGTGACATTGGCTGAGGTGTCAGCGTAAGGAGGGAAGCAATATGAAAATACCAGGCGCCTGGCACTTTCCTGGCGGAGGTTCTCCCAATTCAAACCGGGAACGCCGGCATCCACGGCGGTGTTGATGGCTTGCTGAACCTCGCCCGGGTGTGTTGTGAGATAGTTCTCCACGAAACTAAACTGGGCTTGTTCAAGCTTTTCTAGTGCGCGCTGCTTGCTGTCTGCTTCCTCGATTTCTCGGAGCTTGGCAATGCATTCCAGACGCTGCACCACGTTGAAATCGAAGCTTTCCCGTTGGCGAGAAACCGAGTCGGGTCGAATCGTGCGCACGTAGGCAGCCTCCTCCCCCGCCTGTGGGGTGTGAAGAAGCAGTCCTGGACGCCTAAGGAAGTTCGCGAAATACACCACGTCCTCGCCGGAGCGGAGTGACTCATCGTAGCGGTAGCGCTGAGCTAGTGCGGTCGGAATGATTTTGCTGGCATTGAAGCCAAGCGCCCACGGCGCGGCGGCAACTGGAACCGCCGTACCGCGCAACGTCGTGATGCGGGCGTTGAGGGAGTTGTCCTGGGTGGACGCCCCGTCGGTGGTGTCGACGATGGGCAAGAGAATAATAGCGCCGTCGTCGGCATTCTCAAGGCCAGTTTCGAGATACTTTGGTTGAAGGGTGTCATCGTCATCAAGAAAAGCGATGAAGCGGCGGCTTGCGGAGGCAATTCCAAGATTACGGGCGCGCCCGGCACCGGGAACCAGGCTGCGTAGCACCCGAATGCTTAGCTCTGGGAAGCGGCTGGCCAAGCTGTCGCGCAATGCGATCTGCATAGCCTCTCCGCTGGCAGCAGCGACTCCTTTACCGTTGAGGGTGATGAGAACCTCGATGAGGTCTTTTCTCAAGCTCTGTTCCGCAAGGGAGGCAAGAGCAGAACCGAGGCTTGTGGCTGCAATTTCTTCTGTCATCTCTGATGCGTCGGCGACAAAGGATGGGATGACCACGGATACGCCAGGCAAAAGGTTGTTCATCGGATCTTCTCCAGAATCTTGTACAGCACAATCACCACAGAACCCGGAAGGTACTTCTTGAGTGGCTTAGCCAATGGGGTGATACGAGAGATCACAAGGCTTCTCAATGACACCTCAGGGGCAGCGACACCGGGGGATTCGGTGAATTCGACCGGAGCTGTAGCAGCCTTAAGCCCCTGCACCCAGTCCTCGCACGAGCGGTCGTGCTCGGTAGCAGGACCGATGCAAACCTGTATCCAGTTCTTGGTGAGACGGCTACCTGTAATCGACAGATCGTGGCTGTCTTGCGCCAGCGCTATCTGCTGGAGCCGCGCCGTATCCGCCCGCGGGGCCCAATACTCAACGTGGCGATTCTTCGCCGCATAATCGCGGAGGATGGGCAAAGCCTCATTAGCATCGGTATCGACGAGAACGAGCGGGAGCTCAGCGACATCAGAGAGCTGTTCCGCGGCAAAGCAGAACGTCACTGGGGATGTAGCCGGTGGGAAAGAAAAAGGTTGTTCGGAGGACTCCAACAACATGGCATAGGCGGAGTCCAACGGCTGAAACCCGTCAAGAGAAGATATGCGCATCGGTGAACCTATTCTCCTGGCCTATGGCTCTTCGTGCTGGTTGTTCACGGCATAGACGATGTCCAGGAATGCTTCAGGGACAACCTCATCGCGCTGGGTGGCGACCCACTCGCGCCCGGAAGGAGAAACGGTGAGCTTCGAGCGGTCGCCGATAAGCGCAGCCCAAGCCTCAGCGAGTGCTTCCGGGTTCTCCGGAGGAACGACGACCCCCGCGCCGAGCTCTTCAATGAGACGTGCTGCCTCACCTTGGACCACCGCAGTGGTGTGAACACCCAAGGACATCAGCTCATAGGTCTTCGACGGAACCGTGCGGTTGAGCGGCTCCCAATCAGTCAAGTGCACTAGGGCAGTATCGGCCCACTCGTAGATGTTCTGAAGCTCATCGGCGGGGACTCGATGCTCAATGGTTGCGTTGATATCCAGGGATTCAATCGTGGCCTTGGTGGCGTGCCAGGTTGCTCCATCGCCTACGATGCGAAGGTTGATGTCGTAACCACGGTCTTGTGCAATCTTGACTGCCTTCACGGCATTGTCGATCTTCTGCGCGCGTCCTACTGTGCCGGCGTAGAGGACATTCAGTTCTTTGGAAGACTGCTGTCCTTTGTCGCTGGCGATGAACTCGGTCTTGGGCGGAAAGACGTTACGCACCGTCCGGATGCGACGAGCACCCGCCGCTCCCCTACTGACATCGTCCTGTTCCATGTGCTCAGTGAGGTCCTGTGAGGTCGTCATGATGCCATCAGCGTGGTGCAGGGCGCGGTTCATGGCGCGCTCGGTGAGCGCCGTGAGCAGTTGGAAGGGCCCCTTGGTCAGGACAATCTCACGAATAGAGCGTTTGCCTGTTCCTGAATTCCAGTCGCCTTTTTCTTTCAGCAGCTCCGGCCACGCATCACGGAGATCGATGATGTAGGGAGTGTGGAGAATTCTGGCAACGAACTGCGTAACGACAGCCGTGGGAAGGGCCGGGACGGTGCCGATAACCAGATCTGGTTTGAAGCTCTTGAGCTGCTTGCGCTTAGTAGCTTGCATAAACAGCATTGAGCCAGCTACTGAGGCCTGGTTAAGGATGCGGTGCGTCAGCGAGGGACCAGCTGGAAAGAAACCGGAGCGCAGAATCTTTTCGCCGGAGTTTCCGGTTTCTAGCTCGTTCGCACCAAGGATATTCTTCCGCGAGAACCACTGCTTGAGCCCGAGGCGGCGCTGATAATGCGGTGGTGGCGCAATGACGAGGACTTCATGCCCGGCCTGGACAAGGATTTTGGACAACCATGACCAGCGGCGCTGCGGAACTCCGTTCTCGGGAGCCCAGTATTGAGAGAGAACGAGAATCCTCACGCTTCGTGCTGCCTCCTGGCTTTCAAGTGATGGTGAGTGACTAGTCTAACCGCTTAATTTAGCGCCAAATGCCCTTGGTATCGATGATTGTCTTGCCGCCGAGCAGAGATTGATCAAGCTCGACGAACTGTCGGTGGTTGACCAGAAGGAGGACGACGTCGGCTGCTGCAATGGCTTCCTCCGTGTCCTGCTTTGTCAGGTTTGAAAGGTTGCTCAGCACCGGTGGCAATGCCTCCACGTTGGGCTCGACAACGCGGATATCTAGCTGCGGGTTATCAACGCCGAGGCGTTTGACGATTTCGAGGGACGGCGATTCACGCAGGTCATCGATATCGTTCTTGAAGGCGATACCGAGGGCCGCAACGACGGGATTATCCTTGCCTTCAAGGGCCGTGAGAACCTGGTCGATGACCCACTCCGGCTTGCCATCATTGACGTTGCGCGCCGTTTGGATGAGCTTTGCTTCTTCGGGTGCGGCGGAGACGATGAACCACGGGTCCACGGCGATGCAGTGTCCGCCCACGCCCGGCCCCGGCTGCAGGATGTTGACGCGGGGGTGGTGGTTCGCCAGCTCGATAAGCTCCCAGACATCGATTCCGAGGCGGTCACAGATGAGGGAAAGCTCGTTAGCAAAGGCGATATTGACATCGCGGAAGGAGTTTTCCGTGAGCTTGGCCATCTCAGCGGTCGTGGCGTTGGTGAGAAGCAGGTCCGCGGTGCAGAAAGTGGCGTAGAGGTCGCGGGCAAGCTGGGCGCCCTTTGGAGTTAGGCCGCCGATGACACGGTCATTGTTTTCCATCTCCTCCATAATCTTGCCGGGAAGAACGCGCTCCGGGCAGTGGGCGACAAAGATGGCGTTCTCATCCTCGTCATTGAGGGACAGGTCAGGGCGCAACTCAATGAGATGCTTGGCCATATCCTCCGTGGTTCCAGGAGGTGAGGTGGACTCGAGCACTACAAGTGCACCGGGTTTCAGGTAAGGAGCAAGCGCTTCGGATGCCGCACGAATGTACTTGATGTCTACGCTGTGGTCCTCACGAAATGGAGTGGGAACGCAGACAATGTAGGCATCGGCATCGACCTGTTCCGTCTGGGCCGCTAGCGTTCCGTCCTCGACGACTCTTGCAAGCAGCTCCCCGAAGCCTGGTTCGAAGAAAGGCACCGTGCCGGCGTTGATGCTGTCTACAGCATCCTGATTCACGTCGATGCCGACTACTGGGATTCCCTTGGAAGCTATGAACGCGGCGGTGGGAAGGCCGATGTAGCCAAGGCCAACGACGCTAACCTTGCCTAAGGAACGGGAATCAGTTGTGTTCGGAACCATGTCCGCCTTTCTATTAATTCGCTGCTAATTACGGTAGCACGGTGACGGTTACCGGCTTGCGGTCGAATGGGTCGATGTCGGTGTTTTGTCTCAGCCCATGCTTCATTCCTGTATCCCCTGAGTGAGCGTTTCCCAGGTGTGCTGCGTGTGCGACTACAGTAGGCGGCTATGGCACTGAGGAGAAACTACGCGCGCTACGGCGCTTCAACGACTTTTTTCGACTCTGTCGAGGAGTTTCTCAGCTCCCCCGTGCCCGCTAGCTCTTCCGAGGAAGCTGAGGCGATTTCGATTCGCTACGGCGCTGCGTTCATGGATTTGCTCGTTGAGGATCGCGGCGCCGATACCACGATCGTGTTGTTTCACGCGGCGATCAACCTGGCGAAGGCCACTCTTCCTGTCTTCATTGGAAGGCAGATGGTTGAAGGCGTTGACGCGAACGTGGTGTACATCTCCGATCCATCACTCGACCGAGGCACAAATATTGGATGGTTCACAGGGGATGAGACGCGACCATTTCAGAAAGACCTCACTTCCTGCTTGAATCATATTTTCGCTAGCTTTTACCCTGATGTGCCTATCGAGGACCTAGGGAAGAAGGCTATCTTCTTTGGGGCATCAGCCGGTGGATTTGCTGCGCTGTACTTTTCGCGCCGCTTTCCCGGTTCATTGGCTGTAGTCTCAAACCCCCAAACCCATATCGGGCGTTACCTTGAGCCGCAGGTAAAGGCATACCGCAGAAAGTGCTGGAGCAGCCGAAAGCTTTCCGAGACCACCATGACCTTCGACTTGGTCACTGAATATGGCAAGGGTTTCGATAACTACGTGGCTTACCTTCAGAACGAGGATGATGAGCTACATTACACCCAACACTATCTGCCGTGGTCCAAGGCCGTGGCAGAGCGCACACAGCAGTGGAGGCTTCTCCTCGGGGATTGGGGCGAAGGTCATGCCCCTGCCCCACAAATGCTTCTCACCGGAATTCTCGGCTACGCAGCATCACTAGCTGGCGATTGGGAGCAACTCTTCGAGGACGAGGTGTTTGCCAGCTCAGACTAGGGCTCAGACTAGGGCCGCCCCTAGTTGCGTAGCTTCTTGTTCAGCTGGTCCAAGCGCGCGATGACTTTATTGGCACGGTCTTCCCCAAGAACGCTGCGCACGTTAGCCACGATGCTCATCCGATTCTGATAAACGCTGTCGATAGCTTGGTCAAATAGGCCACGCACGCCTTGGCTTCGTGCTGATTCCCAGTCCTCGATGCTAACGAAACGCGCCTTCCCGCCTCGCTGTTGCATGAAGATTTTTGCGACCCGAACTCCCCCGGCTCGCTCGCTTTGTGCCAGAATACGGAAGCCGCGAAGGATATAGCCGTGCTCCAAATGAAGGCTCACCAAGGTTTGAAAGGTTCCGTTCTCTGTGGGAACGTACGCGAAGTGACCAATGCTGGGGTTATTGGAGGCAGCAAAGCCCTCGACTGTTTTGTAAGAGGCGACGCGTCGCCCACGGGAATCCTCGATCCACAGGCTCACAAGGAGCTCATTATCGAGTTCCCACTCTGACTCTCCGTGAATGACGAAGCTGACATCCCCGCTGGCGGGCTGAAGGAGGTAGTGCTGACCGCTACCGACGGTGCTATCAATGCTCAGCGACGTGCTAGTGCTCTGCATCTGCTCGGCCACCGTGGGAAAGGCCTCCTCCAGGGCAGCTGCATCCGTGAATGGTGGGAAGGCTGCCATGTTTTCCATGAGGCGTGCCATGACCACGCCTGGTTCATGGCGCATGGCGTTGTCCTGCCCCGCATGGATCGCGCGCAAGTAGCCCACCTGGGAGGCGTCCAGAATCACGGGCGCATAGCGATCTGACTTGTCGTGCGGTCCGCTTTGGGGTTCCACGACGGTGCCGTCTTCCTTCACGGAGCAGATGGACATCAGACCCATCGAGTTCATCGGTGTGTGTGCTTCACGCAGGTGGAAAAACTGACCATCCGCGTAGACCGCTTCAATACCGAGTGGCATGCTGACGAGCATCCCTGCAAACTCCGGCTGGATATAAGGCGCAGTGGTCTCGAAATAGTGAGCGGACAAAACGTCATCGTCGTCGAGGCGGTATCGACCGAACGTGCCGTTGAACCCCGTTGTTTGGACGTAGCGTCGCACCGCTGTCCACCCGCTGTCGCCATCAGGAAGCTCATCGAGGTGTAAGACATTGAACTTGTCCGCTGCCTCCTGCAGCTGCTCCTTGAACTTCTGCGGCAAGGACTCAGAGAAGGAGACAACGTGCTTCACATCGAAGCCTTCGGCGGCCTTTGCAAGAGTCGGCACAGTGTGGTTGAGGAAAATATCCGTGCGCAACGCTAGTCGCGCATGGTCGTAGAGGTAGTCGCGGTACTCATCTTCCGAGAACCCGGTGTGTTCGTTGCTTGCTCGCCACGACGCCGAATCCGGAACGAAGAGACTAAATCGAGTGTGTCCAACGAACATGAAGAAACCTCTACCTCTTCTCTGCGAGTGATATCTGACTGACAGTCTAGCTTTGCTTGGGGCAGGCTCGAAAGGCACCACATTGCACCGCTTGAAAAGTGGATTGCGCTGGCGATTTGCAATCCTCTCTGCCGACCTTATATAGTTACATCTCGTTGCAACGAGCAAGCCTCTGTTCAAGCAACCCACACATATTCCTCCATAGCTCAGTTGGCAGAGCATTCGACTGTTAATCGAAGGGTCACTGGTTCGAGCCCAGTTGGAGGAGCGAAATAGCCGCTTGTATTCCAAGCGGCTATTTGCCTTCCTATATAGGAGGGTTAATCCTCGTCACCGATCTAACGCTTAACAACGTGCACATCTACCCCTCCAAAAAGGCTAAAGCAGTTGACGACAACCTCTGGAGCGCTAGCAGGTAGGTCGGCCGGGTCAATAGCCCCACGGTCAACCTTGATGTCATGCCCGCCAAAAAGGCCGATGCCACTAACTCGAACACGGAAGCCCTCGGGAATCCACAGGTCGACACCACCAAAGACTCCAACCGCTTCGATCGTGGTTACGTGGTCTCGCAGTGAAGCACCGCGCAGGTCGACATCTGTTCCACCAAAAATGCCCATTGTGGTGTGGCGAGAGGCAATGGGAGTACTTCGAACCGTGGTGCCACCGAAAATACCCAAGGAAAGGCTCTGAGCGCTACGAACGGATGGTTCGACTTGAGTCAGTGCACGGTCAACAGTAGAAGCAAGCTCACTATCAACAGAGTTCAGCTCATGTGCGCTCTTTGAGGCGACCTCATGGCCACCGAAGAGTACCCTTCCGGGATCCTCAAGGAGATCGGAAACGAGGTCGAGTAACTCGCCGCGCGTCGTAGCGTTGGTGCATGCAGAAGAACGTTCCTCAAATTCGGCGACACTGAGTTGGCCTACAGACATCGCGTCAGCCAAGACTTGAGAAGCTGTGGTGCGTTGAGAATTAGTGCATTTAATGTCGCGTGGTTCCATGGCTTTACCTTACGTGGAACCACATGAATGGGCGGGGCAACTAGAAATACGCGCCTGCCCCATTCGTCTCATTTCGCTATAGCTCAATACCTGGGTCAAAGTCCGGCAGACGCTCCCCTACGCCGAGGAGCTCTGCAATAGCGGCAACGGCACGCTCTGCGGCCTTACCGTCGCCATAGGGGTTTACGGCGTTGGCCATGGAGGTGTACGCAGCGTCGTCATCGAGCAGCAGCTTGGCTTCCGCCACGATGAGACTCCGGTTGGTACCCACAAGCTTCACAGTGCCGGCAACAACAGCTTCAGGGCGCTCAGTATTCTGGCGCATAACTAGGACCGGCTTACCCAAGGCTGGTGCTTCCTCCTGGACTCCGCCGGAATCAGTCAGGATGATGGTCGCACGGTCAAGCAGCTTGGTGAACTGGTCATACGGAAGCGGATCCGTGATGAGAACATTGGGCAAAGACTCGACTTCCGGAAGCACGGCTTCACGAACCTTGGGGTTTAGGTGTAGCGGCAGGACAAAGTTGATGTCCGAGTAATTCTCCGCAAGATCCTTGACTGCGCCGCCGATTTCCTTCATCGCTTCAAGGTTTTCGCGGCGGTGGGTGGTGACGACAACCAGACGCTTGTCGGATTCAGCCACTGCCTGTAGGGCAGGATCCTCAAACGCGGTATCCCAGCTGGCTGCCTCTAGGAGAGCATCAATGACAGTGTTGCCGGTGACCGCAATATCCTTGGAGCGCACATTCTCGCGGCGCAGGTTTTCCATCGAGCCTGCCGTCGGAGCAAGGTGTAGCTCGGCTACTTGGCCAATCAGCTTGCGATTAGCTTCTTCCGGAAACGGAGAATGAATATCGCCGGTGCGTAAACCTGCTTCGAGGTGGACGATTTTCACACCGCGATGGAAACCAGCAAGTGCTGCAGTCATTGCAGTCGAGGTATCACCCTGGGAAATAATGACATCAGGTTGCTCCGCATCAATGATCTCGTCAAGCCCCATGAGTGCACGAGAGACAATCTCATTGAGCCTTTGACCGGGCTTCATGAGGTGAAGGTCCAGCTTGGGTTCGATTCCAAACATAGTGTTGACCTGCTCCAGCATTTCCTTGTGCTGGCCGGTGGAGACAGCTACGGATTCAAAACGCTCGTCCTTCTCCAATGCCTTGACGACCGGTGCCACTTTGATTGCCTCAGGGCGAGTCCCGTACACCGTCATGATCTTTGGCTTAGTCATAGACTTCCTTCGTATACTTCCGAGCGAGAAACCGTATAAGAGTCTACAGCTCTCATGTCCCACGTACATGGGCCGGTAGTTAAGGGACGGTGAACGCTAATCCTCACTCACGGTGACTTCGCGCGGCTCTTCGAGCCCGGCGGTACGGGGCTCTGCTGCCGCCACGCTGGCGGTGAGCAGCGCCGACATCGCTACGGCTGCCGATGCCGCATACGTATGCTTAGAAGTCTTCACAGGTATTAAGTTAACTGAAGCGAATGCATTATGGGAAGAGTTCACGTCATATCTATTCCCTATCTCTACTCCCCGTTACTGGTGGCTCCGCTGCGTCACCGCCGCCTGCCCAAGACTGCTAAGGCAGGTAGGCTGTTCATGAGAATTGCACGTTTCCCGTACGTTGTACGCAAACGCTGGCTGTCGAGCCGGCTGAAGAAGGGGATGACTAGTTTCCGATGATCCAATTTGTTGTGGGTGCTGCCGCCGGATACGTCTTTGGAACCAAGGCTGGGCGCAAGCGCTATCACCAAATTAAGGGCGCCTATGAGAAGGCCGTCAACTCCCCCGCTACTAAGGCCGCAGTGCGTTCCGCGCGCAAGGCTGTGGCCAATCGGTTGGACCCAGAACCGCGTATGCGCGAACTCAAGGATTACAACAAGGGCAAGCGCCGCGGCAAGGGCGCGGCAGATGGAGTCCAAGAAGATCGGATTTACGAGCCGGACGAGGATTAACGCGCACGCTAGAACGCGTGCGCGGGGGTGCGGATTAGTGCCTAGTGCTAGCTAGCGCACGCCTCGGAAAGCGCGATCATTGAGCTCGCGGCGGGCCTGCTCGAGGGCGACGAGGTCGGCGAAGAGTGAGTTGTAGGACTCTTCATCGTCGGAGGGGCGCATGCGGCCTAGTTGAGCCTTGAGTTGGGCTACTTGGTCACCCACGCGCGCCTCTTGGAGGCGGGAGAGCACGGAATCGGCGTAGGCCTCAAGGTCGGTATCGGGGTTGCCGGTCTCCCCTAGCTTGATCGGTTCCACGGCCAACTCAGAAACGAAGTTGCGGGCCATGAGAT
Source organism: Corynebacterium sp. HMSC069E04 (assembly GCF_001813175.1). Lineage (NCBI taxonomy): Bacteria > Bacillati > Actinomycetota > Actinomycetes > Mycobacteriales > Corynebacteriaceae > Corynebacterium > Corynebacterium sp. HMSC069E04. The sequence goes on from NZ_KV811634.1 coordinate 23,421, forward strand.
CCGGCATCTCACCGGCCACGGCGGCTAGCCATTCCACACCGGGTTGTTCGGCACCGGCGGTGACACCACCGAGGGTGGAGATGGCGCGGCGGATGGTGCGGTAGGCCTCGTTGGAGTAGGCATCCTCCGTAATCCCGTCGAAGTAACTGCCGGCAATCTGCGGGTACTGTAGGGCCAGCTTGAGGGCCTCGCGTTGCGGCCACAGGTGTGGCTCGCGGGGGCCGGGGATGTGCATGACGGGGGCGTTGGACTGCGCGGGCGCAGAGGAGGTCTGGTCCAGGGAGGCAAAGCGCGGGCGCTGTTCCTTCTTTGGCTTGCGGGCTTCCTGGCGTACTTGGTGGAGTACTTCCTCCGGGTCGGGCCAGCCCACCCAACCGGCAAGGCGGCGGGCGTATTCGCGCTGCAGGGGTTGGTCGCGGATCTGGGCCACCACGGGCACCGCACGGCGCAGGGCTTGGAGGCGGCCTTCGGCAGAGTCGATGCTGAAGTCTGAGATGACCGAGCGGATGACGAACTCAAACATGGGGATGCGGTCCGCCACTAGGTCACGCACGGCGGCATCACCGCGCTCAAGGCGCAGATCGCAGGGATCCATGCCGTCGGGGGCTACGGAGACGAAGGACTGGCCGGTGAACTTCTGCTCGCCCTCGAAGGCGCGCATGGCGGCCTTCTGGCCGGCCTCATCACCGTCGAAGGTGTAGATGAGCTCACCGTGGAAATAGGAATCATCCAGCATCAGGCGGCGCAGCACCTGCAAGTGGTCCGCACCGAAGGCGGTGCCACAGGAGGCCACGGCAGTCTTCACGCCCGCGGCGTACATCGCCATGACGTCCGTATAGCCCTCCACCACCACGGCCTGGTGCTGCTCCGCTATGTTGCGCTTGGCCAAATCCAGGCCGAAGAGCACCTTGGACTTGTGATAAAGCATGGTTTCGGGCGTGTTCATGTACTTGCCCAGCTTGTCATCGTCGAAAAGCTTGCGCGCGCCAAAACCGATGACGTTGCCGGATAAGTCCTTGATGGGCCACAGCAGACGCCGGTGGAAGCGGTCGATGGGACCGCGCTTGCCCATCTTGGAAATGCCTGCGGCTTCCAGCTCCTCAAAGGAAAAGCCCATGCGCAGCAAATGCTTGGTGGCGGTATCCCAGCCCTCCGGGGCATAGCCGCATTCAAATTCGTAGATGATTTCTTTGGAGAAGCCGCGGTCCAGAAGGAACTCGCGTCCGGCGGCGGCTTGCGGGGTTTCTAGCTGCTGGCGGTAGAACTCGTGCGCGGCCTTGTTCGCAGCGATAAGCCGGCGGCGGGTGCCGGGCTTTTCATCGCGCGCACCGGTGGTACCACCTTGGTAGTTGATGTGGTAGCCAATTTTTTGGGCTACGGCCTCAACGGCCTCCGGGAAGGAGACCTGCTCCATCTCCATGAGGAAGCTGAAAACATCCCCGCCCTTACCGGTGGAGAAGCAGTGATAATAGCCGCGCTGTGGGCGCACGTGGAAAGACGGGGTCTTCTCATCCTTAAAAGGGCTCAAGCCTTTCAAGGAGTCATAGCCAGCGGGTTTGAGCTGAACGTACTCGCCCACGATTTCATCAATAGGCGCGCGTTCACGGATAGCTTGGATGTCGCTGTCCGGAATTCTGCCTCGTGCCATGCGTACAGACTACCCCGCCCATAGGACGCACAGGTACCCACGGCTGGGTGGGGCTAGGCCGCCTAGTCCCACATCCGCAAAGACCCCGCGGTGGGGATTGAAAAATGGCCTGGTCTGGATTTCTGTTTCAGGCCTTATAGCTGCAATGATGGGGCCATGTCCCAATCCTCCCCCTCCAAAAAGTCGCTGCCGGCCCTCATCGGTGGCGCGGTTCTGGTCCTCGTCGCGGGCTACTTCGGTATTGACCTTGGTAGCTCCAGCGATAGTGCGGACCAGAAGGCAGCGCCGTCTTCCGCTGCTGCTGGCGCCTCCACTGCGGCGGGTGCATCCTCTCCAGCTGGTGGGGATGAGGGGGACGTCGCAAATCAGGGCGAGTCAGACCTGCCGACCTGCGCTATGGATTCCCTGCCGCAGGAGGCCCACCAAACCGCCGAGGACATCCTGGCCGGCGGGCCCTATGACTATCCGGATAATGACAACGTGCGTTTCGGAAACTATGAGGGCGTGCTACCGCAGCAGGCGAAGGACTACTACCGCGAATACACCGTGGAAACACCGGGGATTGGGCACCGCGGGGCCAAACGCATTGTTACCGGTGGCGACAGCGAGACCGACCCGGATGTCTGGTACTACACCGATGACCACTACGAAAGCTTCTGCAGTATCCCGGACGCGGAGGACTAAGGCATGCAACGCATTCTCATCACTGAACCCATCCGCACGCGCGAGGACTTCTACGGCGCGCTCGGCCGCCTGCGCGGCTGCACCTCCGGCGCCCCGCGCAACCTTGATGCACTGGCGGATTTCCTCCGAGAGCAACACATCGTGGCGATTATCGCCGCGGACTTCGACATGGTTGAAGAAGACCTGGCCCCCATCAGCATGGTGCTGGAGGACCAGGGTGTCGCGCTCGTGCGCTAGTAAGGTGATGGCCCGGCGCGTGGTGCCCCGGCGGGTGGTGGCCCAGCCGGGGTCTTAGGCCTTAGAGGCCAAGGGCGCGCTTGATGGTGTCGCGGACCTCCGGTGCGAGGTAGTTCAGCAGGCCGGCGATGACGGCGGTGGCGCCTGCAGCACCGAAGAGGGCGCCGAGGATGGCGGGGAGGACGCTGCCCGTACCCCGGCTCGAGCTATTGCTCGAGCTGCTGGAGCTGTTGCCGTTGCTGCTCGAGTTGCCGCTGCTGATGTCGCTGTCGCTGGAGCCGTTGTCGGTGTTATCGCCTTGGCTGCCGGCGGTGACTTCCACGACGCGGGAGGCCAAAGCCTGGTTGCCGGCGGAGTCCGTGACGGCGTAGGTGACGGAGTACACGCCCGGCTTGGCGGTGTCGATGTTGCCCACGACCTTCACCTTGTCGGTGAGGTCACCGTCCTTATCGTCCTTGGCGTTGACACCTTCGAGGAGGTTGGCTTCGGTGCCCTTGGTGATGGTGAGCTTGTCGCTGGGGACGGTGAGCTCAGGGGCTTTGTTATCCTTCTCCTGCTGCTCCTGCGCGGTGAAGACGCCGAACTGGCGCACGATGCCGGGCTTGGTACTCTCCTTGGAGGAGGCATCAGCGGAGGTGGCGTACCAGCCATAGGCTTCGCCAGCCTTGACGTCCTTGTAGGTCACGCTGGCAGGCCAACCGGACTTGGCGGTGTCTGTGCCAATCTCCTTGCCGGTATCGGTCAAGGCGAGCATGGAGTTCGTCGCAAAGCTGGTCTTGCGGGTCTGGAACTGGATCGGAATACGGAACTCGTCCTCGTGGCCGTTGTAGCGCTGGCGGTCGTCGTACTCGGTGGCATTGTGGTCGTCGAGAAGCGGCGAATACGTATCCACGATCATCTCCGAATTCTTCAGATCGAATTGCAGGAGGCGCAGGTAGCTGGAACCAAAGCGCAGGCCGGTGTCGCCATCATAGTCGCCGATCTCCGTCAGACCCAGCTCATCGGAGCCGACCTCGTAGAACTGGTAGTCCGCGAGAAGCTCCACCACGTGGTTGTTGGTGTGACCGACGTCCTTGCGGCTGACGATGGACACGCCGTGCTCGTGGCCGGCCAGGACCAGGGCCACGTTGGGGTTTTTCTGGATGACGTTCTCATAAACCATCACGCCGTCGTGGGAGAAGTCCGAGCCGCGACCATCCGGGCTAGCGGAAGGCTTGAGGTAGGCGTGGGTCAGCAAGATGGCGTTGCGGTCGGAGTACTGCTTGAGCACCTTATCCGCCCACGCGGCTTCCTCCTCAGTGACGTCATAGCCTAGGTGCAGGGCAATGAAGTCCATGCCGTTGGTGGAAAACAGGTCATAGTGGTTGTCGTTATCGCCCTCAGCATAGGGGTGGTAGGAGGCATCCTGCTCAGCCCACTTACCCTTGCCCTGCTGAGCCTCGTAGCGTTCCGGACCAAAGTACTCGTTGTAGAGGTTGCCGGCACCGACATCCGCGCCGCTTTGGTTATCGTGGTTGCCCGGCAGCACGCCGTTGACCACGCCGGCGTCCTCCAGAATCTTCTGGGCGTTGGAGGCTACCTCGAATTCCTTCTTGGCATTGGGGCGGTCATTGTCCTTGCCAATCCAGTTCTCAATGATGTCACCGGTGTGTGCGGAGTAGGCGATCTTGCGCTCATCGGCGTTATCGGCAATCCATTGGGTGGCCGCGGTGTAGCTTTCTTCCCACTTCTTGCGCTCCTCGGCGGTGGCCTTTTCTACCGCGCCTTCGGAGAGGTACTGGGTATCGGTGTGGTGGGCGATGGAAAAGTCATAGTCGCTAGTAGCGGCGAACTCTTCGTTGACGGGCTCGTTGAGGTCATCGGCAAAGACGTCGTAGCCCACCAGCATGGTGTGGATGGTGTCACCGTCGACGAAACCTTGGTTGGCTTCCGCGCTGAGGCTTACTTGAGCGTCGGCTGCGCCGCGGGTTTCTGCCAACTTCTCCCAGCTATTGGTTGTGGTGTTCCAGGCCATGAGGCGCACCGAGCGCTTGGGGTCCACGGTGCCGGACCAGGCGATGTCGTGGGCCTTCTTCTCAGCGTCCTTGAGCTTCAGGTCAAAGCGCTGGAAGGGCATGTGCTCCGTGGAGCTAGTCTCTTGAGCATCCTCGTTGTCCGGGTCGAGGGCCTTGTCGAAGTCCTCGCCGTCTTCGTAGTTAAAGTCCAGACTCTCCGGGATATCCGTGAAGGTGCCTTGGAAGCCCTTCTCCGCTACAGCCACATCGGCTTCAGTGAAAGTGGTCTCCACTTCCCCACCGCTCGGGTTATCGGCGCGAGCGGAGATGGTCACACCCTCCCCGCTCGGCGTGGAGTCGGTGCCGGCGGCCCCCGGGAGGTTGCCGGAGGTGAAATCGATGGTCTGGGAGATGGGGTTGCCAAAGACATCGCGGCCCTCGGCCTGGATGGAGTGGTTTCCTTCCTTGAGGCCAGCTCCGATTTCTTGCCCCAGCTCGATGTCCTCGCCGTCCAGGGTGTAGGTGAGCTCGCGGGAGATGAGGGCATCGTTGTTGAACTGGACGTCGAAAGTCACCGGGCCCGTCAGGTGCTGACCCGCGCTCGGGGTGGAGCCGGTGATCTCGGCCTTCTTATCGGTGCTCAGGTTGGAGTCCTCGTAGAGGGCGGAAATCTCATCTTCGCCCAGCGGATCGGAGAAGATGCGGGCCTCGCTGACCACGGCATCGGAGTAGAACTGGGCGGCGTTATCCCGGCCGGAATCCGCGCCGATCATCACGGCGGTGGAATTGGACTTGGGCTTGGTCACCTCGCCGTTGATCTCGGTGTTCTCAGCCACCTTGGCGCCGTTGACGTAGAGCTCGCTCTTGTTTCCGTCATAGACGCCGACCGCGTGGTACCACTGGCCCGGCTCCACCTGCTGCTGGGCCTTCTTGTAGCCATCGCTGCCGTTGACGGTGAAGGTGAGCTGGTCGCCGTAGATGACCATGGCCCAGCCGCCGGCTTCCTTGTTGGCACAGAGGCTCTTTTCGTTGCCGTCGAAGTCCCCGTCGTAGCGGAAGACGCACTCGACGGTGAAGCCGTCCTTGATCTGGTCAAACTTATCCCCGATGTCGAAGCCGACGGCATCCTTGCGGCCATCGAAGTGAGCCACGGGGCGCTCAAGCACGCTGTCTTGCTCCACAGTGGGCTCGCCGATCTTCAGCGGCTCGGCATCGGAGGCGGAGTTGCTGATGACACCGTTCTCAAAGGAGAGATCCAGGATGTCTGCCTGGGGCAGGTCCTGGGCAGAGGCGAGTGCGGGAGAGACGAGGCTGGAGCCAACGAGGCTGATAGAGGCAATGAGCGCGGCTTTATGCAGCTTTTTCTGAGACATAAAAATTCCTTGACAGTTAATACAAATGAAGAGACTTCCGCTGCGGGCAGGCAATAAGGGGGCCTGGCGGCACGCGGACCTGCCTGAGGTTAGGTGGCCGGTTTTAAGAAGAGTTGTCAGCTATGTAACACCCAAGTGAACGGTGTTCAACTATCGGGTGACAGGCGTCTCTTGGGATGCCGTGCCGTTGTGTGGGGCACGGTGCTACTGGGCTTGGTGCTGGTGTGCTGCTGACTAGTTGCCGGCTAGCTAAGGAAACCAAAAAGGTCCGCGCTGCGCTGCGCCAAGCGCTCCAGGCGGGATTCCGTCATGGAAGCAATCTGGTCGATGATGGCGCGGTCACGCTCCAGATCGGTCTCGGCTTGCTTCCACCACAGGGAGAAGGTGGCGTCCAGCGAGCCCGGCGCGCCGGCCACCAGGTAGTCGTAGACGCGGTAGATACGCTCGCGCTGGCGGTCCTGGCGGGACAGGTGGGCGGGCTCATCCATGACGTAGAGAACGGCGATGGTTTTCAGCAGCGTTACCTCCGCTACTGCGCCCGGTGGGACGGCGAGGTCGCCGTGCATGCGGCCGAGGGGGCCGTCGTTAGCCGCGAGCGTGGCGGAGACGGTGGCGCCAACATAGCGGCCGACAAGCTCCGAGGTCATCTTCTTTAAGTTGGCATAAGAGCGCAGGGAGTAGTCGAAATTGCCGATGGCGTTGATGACATCGAGCTGGCGCAGGCGGTCGGCGGCCTCGAGGAGCTCATCGGCATTACCGCCGAAGGCTTTCGCGCCCTTGTCCGCGAGGTTGGCCAGCTCCACCAGGTCCCAGAGCACGCCCAAAGAGATGCGGCGGGAGATGATGCCGTCTTCGACGTCATGGACGGAATAGGCAATATCATCCGACCAGTCCATGACTTGGGCTTCCATGGACTTGCGCTGATCGGAATGCCCCTGGCGCAGCCACTCCAGCACGTCCGCGTCTTCGTCGTAGGCGCCGTATTTGCGGTTGGTCGTGCCATCCGGGTTGGTTTTGGTCCAGGGGTATTTGCAGGCGGCGTCGAGTGAGGCGCGGGTGAGGTTGAGGCCATAGCTGCGCGGGCCCGCCGGGGTATCCAGCACTACCTTGGGCTCCAGCTTGGTCAGGATGCGCAAGGTCTGGGCATTGCCCTCAAAACCGCCGAGGGCCACCTCGTTAAGCGCGTTCTCGCCGTTGTGGCCGTAGGGCGGGTGGCCAATGTCATGCGTCAGACCCGCCATGTCGCACAGGTCCGGGTCCAGCCCTAAGCCCGCGCCGATGCTGCGGGCAATCTGGCTGACCTCCAGGGAGTGTGTCAGCCGGGTGCGCGGGGTATCGCCATCGCGCGGGCCCACCACTTGGGTCTTATCCGCCAGGCGGCGCAGGGCCGCGGAGTGCAGGACGCGGGCGCGGTCCCGGGAGAAGGCGCCGCGGTGTTCCTCGCTTTTGAGCAAGGCCGAGCCTTTGGGAGTCTCGGAGGCAAGGCGGGCGACGTCTTCTGCACGATAGGAATAGCTCACAGTGTTCCAGCTTAGGCGGAGTCCTGGCCATCCTGGGGCTGCCTCGCGCCAATGACGCGGTGGCGCAGGGCCTGGTTGGGGCGGATGAGGCGCTCGATGCGGTAGAAGGCCGCGCGCACGCCTTCGGTGCGCTCCTCCCCCAGCAAGGTGCGCAAGCCCAGGTAGGCCAAGCCACCGCTCTCGTGGGCCAGGTAGCGCCACCAGGGGATGGAAAAGCGCGGGGAAGGATAATAGGGCGTGCCCAGCACCGTGGCTGCAATCCCCTCTTGGCGGGCGATGAGGAAGGTACGCAGGCGGTGGAGCGGATCGGTGATGATGACGGCCTCTCTCGCACCCAGCTTGTCGCGGGCAGCGGCCAGCTCACTGCGGGTGTCGAGGCCTTCTTCGAGGGCGGTGACGGTGAGGGGTTCGTCGGCAAGCAGGCGTTTCGCCACCCCGGCTTCGGTGAACCTATCGCCGGGCAGCTTCCCGCCGACTGTGATGATGGGCAGGTCGTGCGCGGCGGCGTACTCGGCGGCGAAGCGGACGCGTCCGCTCAGAATGCGGGAGGGGCGCCCGTCGTATTGCGCAGCGCCCAGGACAATAACGTACTTCACTGCCTGACCACTCTAGCGATGAATGGGAAGGTATCGTGGTGCGCATGACTACTGCTGCTCGTTTTGGTCGCGCCGCCCTTGCTGCTCTTGTGTTGGGGTTGGCCACTGCTAGCCCCGCTATGGCTGCGGATTTCGTTCTTGCCGCGCCGGAGGCGGCCTCGCTCACGGATAAGGTAACGGATGAGGCGGGGGTGCTCTCGGATTCGGAAAAGGCCGAGTTGGAGGACAAGATTAGCGCACTGCAGCAGGAGCACCACGTGGTCATTTTCGTGGTCTTTGCCTCCTCGCTGCCGGAGGGCGCGGAGAGCTATGCGGACAGCATTGTGAAGTCTAAGGGGCCGAACTCCGCAGCCTATGTGGTGGGCGTGGATGATTCCACCATAGGCGTGCAAACGGGTAATGAGTGGCCGCGCGGGCGTCTAGACGTGATGTATGAGGCGGCTTATGCCAAGCTTGCCGACGGCCGCCAGTTCGGCGCCTCTGCGCTCGCGCTTGTCGACGCTGCCGCGACCGGTTCTTCGGGTTCCTCTTCTGGCTCGGCTGGTTCATCCAGCTCTTCTGATTCCGATGGGTCGGGTGGTCTATGGCTGGCTGGCGGCGCAGGTGCCCTGGCGTTGGCCGGCGGTGGCATCGCGGTGGCAAGCCGGCGCAAGACCAAGAAGGACTCGGCGGCCACGCTGGAGTCGGCGCGCCAGATTGAGCCGAGTAATACCGCACAGCTGGACCGCTTGGATGTGGACACCTTGGAGAAGCTGGCACAGGAAGAGCTGGTCTCCACGGATGAATCGATCCGCCGTGGCAAGGAGGAGCTGGATATTGCGGTGGCCGAGTTCGGCCCCGAGCGCACCCGCCCGTTCACGCGCGCAATGAACCACTCCACGCTGACGTTGCAGAAGGCTTTCCAGTTGCAGCAGAAGCTGCAGGACAACCTTCCGGAATCGACGGCGGAGCGCCGCCAGATGCTGGTGGAGATTATCTCCTCCTGCGGGCAGGCCGATGATGCGCTGGATGAGCAGGCTGCCGACTTTGCCAAGATGCGCGATTTGCTCATTAACGCCGGCTCCAAGCTCGATGAATTGACTCAGCGCACGGTGGACTTGCGCGGGCGCCTGCCGCAGGCCCGCACGACGCTGTCCACTCTCAGCGGCTCTTATTCCGAGGAGGTACTGTCCTCCATTGCGGATAACCCGGAGATGGCGGAGGTCTCGCTCAATGAGGCCGAGAAACTGCTTTCGCGCGGCCGGGAATTGCAGTCCCAGCCGGCCGGGCAGCAGGGTCCTTTGGTGGGCTATATCCGCGATGCCGAGCACGCCTTGGAGGTCTCGGACCGGCTGCTTAATGCAGTGGAGAATGCAGAGAACTCGATTACGGCGGCGCGCGATAACTTGCCTGCGCTCATCGATGAGGTTGAGGAAGAAATCGCCGAAGCACAGCACCTCGAGCAGCGAGGCAAGGCCCAGGGCTCCCCTGCTGATTGGTCCGCGCTGGAATCACTGCTTGCGGAGGCCCGGGAGGCGCTGAGTACGGCTCGCCAGCATGGCCAGGCAGACCCGCTGGGACAGTACACAGCGCTGACGGCTATCGATAGCAAGCTAGATGAGCAGCTCGATACTGTCCGCGAGACCAATGCCACCCGCGAGCGCCAAATCGCGCTCTACCGCCAGCAGATTGCCGCGGCCGAGTCCGCCATCCAGGCGGCGGAAGACTTGCTGTCCTCGCGTGGCCGCGTGGTGGGCCCCGATGCGCGTGTGGCTCTTGCCGATGCCACCCGCCTCTTCGCCCAAGCCCAGAACTCCGCCTCCAAGGACTTGCGCGCAGCCCTCAACTACTCCCGCGATGCCGCTTCTGCCGCGCAGACTTCGCTCAACCGCGCGAAGCAAGACCTGGAGGCTTATCGCCGCCAGGAGCAGCGCCGTCAGGCCACTGATGCCGCGGGCAACATTCTGACCGGCATGGTTATCGGCCAGATTCTCGGCGGAGGCTCCAGCGGCCACCGCGGTGGTGGCTTCGGTGGCGGTTTCGGCGGCGGCTTCTCCGGTGGCGGTGGTTTCGGCGGCGGTGGCTTCTCGGGCGGCGGCGGTGGAGGCGGCTTCCGCGGCGGCTCCTTCTAGCCGCCCCTACTTCCCCTTTCCGCGCCTAGGCCTCGAAGCCCGCGGCCCACACCCGGCATCTCATAACCGGGGCGGCCCCATAAGGCATCTCGCACAAGGCGCCTTGCAAAAGGCATCTTCTAGAAGGAATTTTTACAGCTAAAAACGCCTTTTGCACCCTCTACATGGCGTTTTCAGCCCCAAAGACGCCTTTTGACAGACGCCATTTGTCAGATGCCTTCTGTCGGATGCCGTCCGCGAGATGCCTTCGGCCGGTTTTCCTGTACACGCATCCGGCGATTGGACCGCGTCTCGGTAGCCGGCCAATCAGTTCCTCGGATACGGGGTGGTGCACATACACGGTAGGCGTAGACCGGTCATGCACATGGTTCTCGTCAAAAGGCTTCTCTCAAAAGGTTGCAGTCAAACGGTTTACCTGGGGGCAAGTAAACCTTTTACACCGAGCTAGATGGTTCGTTTGGGGGCAAACAAACCTTATGACTGCAACCATCTGACGCGAGCCCTCTACCGGCATACCAAGCCGAGCAAGGAAGCTAGAAGAGCTCCCCTTTTAATGAAATCACCCAAGTTTCCACGCCAGTTCTGACTATATCGCGGAAGGTGGGTTAGGTGCGAAGGGGGCGAGTGGAGCCGTCGAGAAGCAGGCAACAGTAGCTGATGAAGACGGCGTCGGTGAGGGGTAGTTCGCCCACCGCGACTTCGAGGCCGCGGCCCCGCGGAGTGGTGCGGGCGACCTCGGTGGTGGCGCCCAACGTGGCGGAGTCTGGGATAGCGAGGATACGGCGCTGTCGGCGGAATGGATTCGTGCGCTCAAGCAAGTACTCGCGGCCCTGACAGGCCGCGCGCAGCTTGTTCACCGTAAAGCTGGCCTGCTCCGCGGAAAAGTCGGCCCCACGCACGGTAAAGCGCCGCGCGCCCGGGGTGTGCTTGAAGGCGATGGTGGTGCCCGTTTGGGGCAGCAGCAGGCCCGTCGGAGTCACGCGGGCGATGACTTCGCCCGCGCCATCCACCAGCGCCTCATCGCGCCACACCCAGCGCTGCATCAGAGAAGCACCGCAACAATGGCGACGATGGTCATGAGCAGCAGCGTCGCGATGATCGGAATCGCGGTTTTCTGCGTCCGGGCCTCCAAAATGACGCGCGTAAACCAGCTCAGGGCAGCAATCTCCGAGTGGCTGAGGCCATCGGAATCATCGCTGTCCTCGCCTTCGAACTCGAGGATGGCCTTGCGTACGCCAGAGTTCTTGGAGGAAAATTGCGCGATTTTAAGGCCGTCGTGGTCTTCAACAATCCAGTCGCCACCAGCCTCGTTGATGAAGGCAAAGGTGCGCCCGTCCAGGGAAGCCTCCAAACGCTTATCGCGCTTGGGGTTGCCCGCCAGGCGGTAGACGCGGTCATCCTCCAAGGTCACGGACGCGCCCAAGTCATCGAGGCCTAAGCGCCAGTGCTCGCCTTCCACATCCGCCGAGCGTTCCTGGAACATGCCCAACGACGCCGGCCCTTCCCCCACGAGGAGGACCGGGTTCTGGCGGTCACTGCGGTCCCAGCTGGTGTAGTGCATTAGCAGCCAACCAGGCGGGCGGCCAGGTAAGCCTCAAGCTCGTCGAGCTTGACGCGCTCCTGCTCCATGGAGTCACGCTCACGCACGGTGACCGCGTTGTCCTCGAGGGTGTCGAAGTCATAGGTCACGCAGAAAGGCGTGCCGATCTCATCCTGGCGGCGGTAGCGGCGGCCGATGGCACCAGAGACATCGAACTCCACGTTCCAGTTGGCGCGCAGCTTGTTGGCCAGCTCGCGGGCCGGGGTGGACAGCTCTTCTTTCTTGGACAGCGGCAGCACGGCCACCTTGACCGGAGCCAGACGGCGGTCCAGGCGCAGCACCACGCGCTTATCGGTACCGCCCTTGGCGTTCGGGGCCTCCTCCTCGTCATAAGCATCGATGAGGAAGGCCATCATGGCGCGGCCCAGGCCGGCAGCCGGCTCGATGACGTACGGCGTCCAGCGCTCGCCAGCCTCCTGGTCGAAGTAGGACAGGTCCTCGCCCGAGCCCTTGGTGTGCACGGAAAGGTCGTAGTCCGTACGGTTGGCCACGCCTTCCAGCTCGCCCCACTTGGAGCCCTTGAAGTTGTAGGCGTATTCCACGTCCACGGTGCGCTTGGAGTAGTGGGAGAGCTTCTCCTGCGGGTGCTCGTAGAGGCGCAGGTTCTCCTTCTTGATACCGAGGTCGATGTACCAGTTGAAGCGGTCATCAATCCAGTACTGGTGCCACTCTTCGTCCTCGCCCGGTTTGACGAAGAACTCCATCTCCATCTGCTCGAACTCGCGGGTGCGGAAAATGAAGTTACCCGGGGTGATCTCGTTACGGAAGGACTTACCAATGTTGGCGATGCCGAACGGCGGCTTCATACGCGCCGAGGTCATCACGTTCTTGAAGTTCACGAAGATGCCCTGCGCGGTCTCCGGGCGCAGGTAGTGCAGTCCCTGCTCATCATCGACCGGGCCCAGGAAGGTCTTGAGCAGACCGGAGAAAGCCTTCGGCTCGGTCCAGTCACCCGGCTGGCCGGTCTCCGGATCATTAATATCCGCAAGGCCATTTGCCGGCTCATGGCCGTGCTTTTCCTCATAAGCCTCAATCAGGTGGTCGGCGCGGTAGCGCTTACCGGTGTGCTTGGACTCCACCAGCGGGTCGGTGAAAACCTCAACGTGGCCGGAGGACACCCACACCTGGCGCGGCTGGATCACAGATGTATCGACACCCACGACATCATCGCGGGACTGCACCATGTGGCGCCACCACTGGCGCTTGATGTTCTCTTTGAGCTCGACGCCAAGCGGGCCATAGTCCCACGCAGAGCGGGAACCGCCATAAATTTCACCTGCCTGGTAGACCAAGCCGCGGCGCTTACACAGGCTGACGACGGTATCAATGACGGATGCCATAGCTAATGGGACTCCTCTGGTAGGGGACAGTCTTTATACAGTGCGGCCTAGTCTAGCGTGCCCCTTAGCACCGCGTGCCTTCACCCCAGAAGTGTGGTGCATTTTATACACATTTCCGCATTCTTCAGCTATAGTGCCGATAGCTCTCTTTTTAACTCTCCACCGATAGAAATGACTGAAGGTGAACGGCGTGACCAACACCCAGACTGACACCCCTCCCCTCGATCTGGCGGCGGCTGCCTCCGTCATTAGCGCTTTGGATTCACCATTGCGCATCGACATCATCCAGCGCCTGGCCGAGCGCGATCACTACGTCCACGAACTGGTCTCCGCGACCGGCAAATCGCAGCCACTTATTAGTCAGCACCTGCGGGTTTTGAAACGCGCGAACATCGTCGACAGCGAGCGCACCGGCCGCGAAGTCCGTTACTCTTTGGTGGCCCCTAAGGTGCTGCCTTTGCTTCGCGACGCCTCACTGGCCACCTCTTAATGGAAGTGTGTTGATAAACTAAGCCCCATGGCCATCCACGACAGTATTCCCAAACTCGGCGCTCGCAATACCCGCCAGCGCACCGCCGTCGTTGAGGTCCTGCGCAGTCTCGATAAGTTCGTCTCCGCCAAGGACATTCACCAGGCGCTTCTCGACGGTAACCAGAAAGTCGGCCTCACCACCGTCTACCGCACGCTCCAGTCACTCTCGGAGATTGACGCTGTTGATGCGCTCCACATGCCCTCCGGCGAGACCCTCTACCGCCATTGCGAGAGCGATGCGCACCACCACCACTTGGTGTGCACCAAATGCGGCCGCACCGAAGAGATCGATGGCGGCCCGATTGAAGAGTGGGCCTCCTCGGTAGCCAAGGAGCACGACTTCGAGCTCACCGGGCACGATGCCGAAATCTTCGGCATCTGCGCCGAGTGCCGCGCGGCGTCTTAGACACGCCACTTTTCCTGCCACATCGAGGATATCTTCATCCCCCCTGACAGCACTACACAGCTCGCGCGCTACTTGACGCCGCCGAAGCGGCGGTCACGCCGCGCGTACTCCTCCACCGCGGCGAACAAGTCATCCGGAGTGAAATCCGGGAAGAGCTTGTCCTGGTAAATCATCTCTGCGTAAGCCGACTGCCACAGCAGGAAGTTGGAGGTGCGCTTCTCGCCGGAGGGGCGCAAGAACAAATCCACGTCCGGCATATCGGGGTCATACATCACCGAGCTGACCGTCTTCTCATTGATGGAGCGCGGGTCAAGCTCGCCGCGGGAGACTTGCTCGGCGAGTTTCCGGATACCGTCGACAAGCTCGGCGCGACCACCGTAATTCACGCACATCACCAGGGTCATCTTGGTGTTGTCCTTGGTCAGCTCCTCGGCGGCCTCGAGCTCCTTGATAACTGAGCGCCACAGGCGCGGTCGGCGGCCGGCCCAGACCACGCGCACTCCCCTCTCGTTGAGCCAGTGGCGCTGGCGGCGCAGCACGTCGCGGTTAAAGCCCATGAGGAAGCGGACTTCCTCCGCGCTGCGGCGCCAATTCTCGGTGGAGAAGGCATAAGCGGAAAGGTAAGGAACACCGAGGGAAAGACAGGCATCGACGACGTCGAGAAGCACAGCTTCTCCCCTACGATGGCCCTCGGTGCGCTTCATGCCGCGCTCCTCTGCCCAGCGGCCGTTGCCGTCCATGACCAGCGCGATATGGCGCGGCAGGAACTCCTGCGGGATAGCGGGCGGATGAAGAACTCGGTTCGGGTCAGGCGTAATCACGGGTTACAGTCTACTGTTCCATGATCCCCAACGCGCCAACGCTTCGCTCAAGATGCCATTGCAGGTGCGCGCGGGTGAGGCGATGGGCCTCTTGGGCTTGGGCGTTCGTCGGCTGGCTGGGGTGGTCATGGGCGATGAGCCACATGTGGTGCAGGGTTTCTGGGTCTACCTCGGCGGCGCCTGGTGGGCGGCATTGGTGGCAGGCGGCCCCGCCCACGGCTGGGTGGAAGGCGTGGTGCGGGCCGGGTCTTTGGCACTGGGCGCAATCGAAAAGGCTGGGCGCCCAGCCGGCGTGGGACATGGCTTTGAGAAGGAAGGCGTCGAGAAGCATGAGCGGATCGCCGTGCTGAAGCTTGTCGAGGACATCGACGCAGGCCTCATAGAGGTAGGGATCGCCGGGGGCATCAGCGGCGGCGAGGCGCTCGGCGGATTCAAGGGCAGCACACGCGGCGGTATAGCGCTCGTAGTCCTCGATGATGCGCGCGCCGAAGTAATCCACGGTATCGGCCTGGGAAATGGTGTAGAGGTTACGCCCGGGATAAAGCTGAACGTCGAGGTTAACGAAGAGCTGCAGGCGCGAGCCGAAGCGCGACTTGGCGCGGCGCACTCCCTTGGCCACCCCGCGCACGAGGCCGTGACGACGGGTCAAGAGCACGATGATGCGGTCCGCCTCGCCAAAATCATAGGAGCGGATGACAAGGGCGCGGTCGCGGAAGTTTTCGCGCATGTGGAAGTTCTCCGGCTTTTAGAAGCCCAGGCGGCCCAGCGCCTTCGGGTCCGACTGCCAATTCTTGAGCACCTTAATACGCAGGTCAAGGTAGACGTTTTGGCCAAGGAGCTGAATGATTTCCTTGCGGGCGGTACCCACGATGCGGCGGAAGCGGCGGCCGTCCTTGCCTTCGATGATGCGCTTCTGGCCGGGGCGCTCCAGGTAGAGGATGGCGTGGACGTTGAGGACGTCCGGGCGCTCCTGGCTAGGCAGAATCTCATCGACCTCGACGGCAACCGAGTGCGGCAGCTCGTATTTCAGGCCGGAGAGCGCAGACTCGCGGATCAGCTCGGCGATGCGCTTGGACTGGTCTTCGTCGGTGACGTGGTCATCGGGGTAAAACTTGGGGCCTTCGGGCAGGTGGTCCACGATGACCTGGGTCAGCTCATCCAGCTGCACGCGCTCGGTGGCGGAAACGGGGATGACCACGGCATCGGGGTTCTCTTCCGCGAGCAGCTCGTGCAGGGCAAGCAGCTGGGCGCCGACTTGGTCCTTGGACGCTTTATCTAGCTTGGTGACGATGCCGATGATGGGGGTCTTCGGCGCGACCTTGCGGACGTTCTCCAAGATCCAACGATCACCGGGGCCAATCTTTTCGTCCGCGGGGATGGTCAGGCCGATGACGTCAACGTCTGCATACGTGTCTTTGACTACCTCGTTGAGGCGCTCGCCGAGCAGAGTGCGCGGGCGGTGCAGGCCAGGTGTGTCGACGAGGACGATCTGCGCATCCTCGCGGTGCACCAGGCCGCGGATGGGGTGGCGGGTGGTCTCGGGCTGGTCCGCCGTGATGGCGATCTTCTGCCCCACCAGCGCGTTGGTCAGGGTGGACTTGCCGGTGTTGGGGCGGCCGACGAAAGACACGAAGCCGGAGCGGAAGCCCTCGGGCGTGTCGGTGTACTGCGAGTAGTCGGCTGGGTTGGCTTCGCCCTCGGCTGGTAGGTCGGCGAAGGCGGCATCGAAATCAGTGCTCATATTGCCTCATATCATAACGCACGCACCGGTGGTTCCTTCGCGCTGCGCAGATGGTTCCAGTCAGACGGTTCTAGTCATAAGGTTTCCTTGCCCCCAAACGAACCATCTAGCGACCTGCAGAAGGTTTGTTTGCCCCCAAGAGAACCTTCTGACCCGAACCATGTGAGTAGAACCTTATGGCTGGAAACCACATCGTTGAAGGTGGGCCACGAAAGCAGCGGTGCGCGAGGGTGAGAGTTGATGGCGCGAGCGTATCCGCCGCATGGCGACTGCGAAAAAGCTTGCGCCACATGGCATCTTCCAGGAGGCATCTGTTAAAAGGCGTTTTCACGCCTAAAAACGCCTTTTGCGGCGTCCAGATGGCGTTTTTACTACCAGAGACGCCTTTTGGGAGATGCCGTTTGCCGGGCACCTTTTGCGGGACCACAGCGAAGGCTGACGGCAGGGCCACGTAAGGCCGAGACTCAGACTGGTGCGCGAGACCGCCAAGCCTCAAGCTGCAAAGGCGCGCGGGCAGCGGTCACGGATTGGCGGCTAGAGCTCCTCGACCTGGAATTGCAGCTGCGGGTGAGCGAAGGTGTCCTGCGATTCGATGAGGAGCAGCTCCTGCGAATCCGCCTCGTAGGTGTTCTGCAGCAAGTCGAAGACCGAGGAAGCCGTGCGCTTGAGCGCTTCCTTTGCATCGTGCGTTTCCACGTAGTGACCAGTAAAGAGCGAGGCCGTGACATCACCCGAGCCGTTGCGCTTGAACGGCAGCTTGGGAGTGCTGACCAGGAAGGCGCGCTCGCCATCAACGGCGAGCATCTCAATCTCGTCCTCGCTGGTCTCTGGGCGCTGCACCGAGGTCACCAGCACAGGCTTCGGACCGATCTCCTGCGCACGCTTCACCGCGGCAAGGGTCTGTTCCAAGGTGCCCACCTCGGAGTCAGTCAGGTAGCCCAGCTCAAACTGATTCGGGGTGATGATGTCCGCGACCGGAACAACCTTATCGCGCAGCAGCGGTGGAATTTCATCGGAGACGAAGCAGCCAGACTTGGCGTTGCCCATCACCGGGTCGCAGGCATAGAGGGCCTTGGGGTTGACCGCCTTGATGCGGTTCACAGCATCCACGATGGCACCGGCGATGTCCGGACCGCCCTGGTAGCCAGACAAGATCGCATCAATGCGCGAGAAGGCGCCGCGCTTTTCGATGCCATCCACAATCGCCGTGACCTCTTCCGCCGGGATCATCGGCCCGCCCCAATCGCCGTAACCGGTGTGGTTGGAGAAGTTCACCGTGTGGATAGGCCATACCTCATGGCCAGCGCGCTGAAGAGGAAAGACTGCTGCGGAATTGCCCACGTGGCCGAAGGTGACGTGGGACTGGATGGAGAGGATATTCATAACTCTCCATTGTGCTACGCCCCACCACGCACCTCAACGATTAGCCCCATTTAAGCAAACGCACTGCCTGTGTTTGTCCGCAACAGACACAGGCGGTGGGCCCACTCACATCCGGATTACAAGCCGCCGCCGGGGACTTCCTTATCCAGCTCGGCGCGCTCGGCGGCATCCGGGAAGGCCTTCGGGCCAGAAGGCTTAGGTTGGTAGCTCACGCCGCGCGCTGCCAAGTCCTCGTACCAGTCCGCCAGCAGCTCATTCTGCAGGCCGAACATTTCCTTCTCCTCTGCCGCGGTGGTGTGGTCATAACCCAACAGGTGCAGGCAACCATGCACGGTGAGCAGAGCCAACTCGTGCCCCAGGGAGTGGCCGGCCGCGGTGGCTTGGCGCTGCGCAAACTCCGGGCAGAGTACGATATCACCCAGCATGGCCGGTCCGGCCTCCACCGCATCAGGGCGGCCGGCCGTAGCCCCCGGGGTGAGCTCATCCATGGGGAAGCTCATCACGTCCGTCGGGCCTTCCAGGTCCATCCAACGCACATGCAACTCCGCGATGGTGTCTAGGTCCACCGCGGTAATGGTGCACTCGGCATCCGGATTCACGTCGAGGCGGCCGAGGGCGTAGGAGCAGACGTCGATCAGCATCTCCTCGTTGACGCCGTCATAGCCGGACTCGTTGATAAACTCGATGCTCATTTCTTCTCCTTCTGCTCAGCAAAATTGTCGTAGGCCTCCACGATGCGCCCGACCAGCTGGTGGCGCACCACATCAGCAGAGCCCAGCTCCGCGAAGTGAATATCCGGCACGCCCTTGAGAATGCGGCGCACCAGGCGCAGCCCGGAGACCTGGCCACCGGGCAGATCCACCTGGGAGATATCCCCGGTCACTACGATGGTGGAGCCAAAGCCCAAACGCGTCAGGAACATTTTCATCTGCGCCGGCGTGGTGTTTTGGGCCTCATCGAGGATGACGAAGGCATCGTTGAGCGTGCGGCCACGCATATAGGCCAAGGGGGCGACCTCAATGATGCCGGCTTCCATGAGCTTCGGAATCATCTCCGGATCAATCATGTCCCGCAAAGCGTCGTAGAGCGGGCGCAGATAAGGATCGATCTTGTCGTTGAGCGTGCCAGGCAGAAAGCCCAGCTTCTCCCCCGCTTCCACGGCCGGGCGGGTCAAGATAATGCGGCTGACCTGCTTGGCGCGCAGGGCCTGCACGGCCTTGGCCACCGCCAGGTAGGTCTTGCCGGTACCGGCCGGACCAATGCCGAAGACAATCGTGTTCTCATCAATCGCCTGCACATAGCGCGATTGCCCCACCGTCTTCGCGCGCACAGCCTTGCCGCGGCGCGAGACGATATCGGCCGCGAGCGTCTCGGACACGGAAGCTGGAGCATCCACCGTGACAAGGTCCAGGGTGTGCTTAACGGTATCCGTGCTCACCGGATGGCCGCGGCGTGCAATCGCCTCGAGCTCTTCCAGGACCTTGCGTGCACGGGCCACCTCATAATCCGGGCCGGCGGCAGTAATGGTGGTGCCGCGGGCAAAGAGGTCCACGCCCACGAGGTTGCCCAAAACGCGCAGGTTATCGTCCGCCGGGCCCAGCACGGTGGCGAGGTAGGCGGAATCGAGATCAAACTTGGTGGTGATAATAGGCACGCCCAAAAGGCTACCAGCGCGCGGTCAGGGTGCCGATGCTGGCCAAGGCCACCATGCTTGCCGACGCCGTCCGCAACACCTCCGGCCCCAACTTGATCGCCGTCGCACCGGCCTCTTGCAAGCGAGCTAGTTCCTCCGCGCCGATGCCGCCCTCCGGCCCCACCAGCAGGTAGATGGTTCCGGTGGAGTCGAGGTCCTCCAGATCCTTGAGCCGCGCTTGAGCTTCCTCGTGGAGGACCAAGGCGCGGGTGCCGGACATCTCCTGGCACAGCTGGCGGGTAGTAAGCGGGCCGCGCACCACCGGTACGCGCACTCGGCGCGATTGCTTCGCCGCCGCCACGGCTGCAGATTCCCACTTCGCTAGCGCCTTCGGGGCCTTCTTGGCATCCCATTTGGACACGCAGCGATCCGCCTGCCAGGCGATGATCTCATCCGCCCCGGCCTGGGTGGCCAGGTCGACGGCGAGTTCGGCGCGCTCAGACTTGGGGATAGCCTGGACCACGACCACCCTCGGGGAGGGTTCGGGGAGGATCGCGAGGTCGTCGACAAGCGCGACCAGCGTGTCCTTGCCCTGCGTATCAGTGATGGTGGCGGTGGCGCGACGCCCGGACCCATCGATCAGGACCAGGTGCTCCCCTGGGCCCATGCGCTTGACGGTGACCGCGTGGCGGCCCTCCGCACCATCGAGGCCCACCGGCTGGCTGACCTTCGCGAGGGAAAGATCCGGGTGGAGGAAGACGGGTAAAGACATTAGCGGCGGAACTTATCGCGGAAGCGGCTAAAAAGGGATTCACCCTGGCCGTCCCCGGCATGGTGGACCTCGGTGCCGCCGTGGCCGGCGGCGCGGACCTTCTCCAGTGCCTCGCGGGTCTTCTTATCCAGGTCAGTTGGGATAACAACATCCACGTGGGCGTGGAGGTTGCCAAAGCCATCGGTGCGCAGGCGCGGCATGCCCTTGCCTTGGAGGGTGATGGACTCGCCCGGCTGGGTGCCCGGCGCGATATCGATGGTGAGCTCCTCGCCGTCGAGCTGCTCGACGGTGCAGGAAGCACCCAGCGCGGCATCCACCATGGGCACGCGCACGGTCAGGTGCAGGTCATCGGCATTGCGCTCGAAGACGGGGTGCGGCTCAGTGTGCACCTCAACGTACAGGTCGCCAGCGGGGCCGCCGCCGTGGCCGACCTCGCCTTGGGAAGCCATGCGGATGCGCATGCCATCACCAATGCCGGCGGGGATATTCACCGTAATATCGCGACGCTTGCGCACGCGGCCATCGCCGCCGCAGTGGCCACAAGGGTCGGTGACTACTTCGCCGAAGCCATAGCACTTCGGGCAATCGCGAGTGGTCATCATGTTGCCCAGCATGCTGCGCTGGACCTCTTGGACCTGGCCCATGCCGCCACAGTGATCACAGGTCACTGGCTTGGACTTGGACTCAGAACCGGAGCCCTCACAGCGGTCACAAACCACAGCGGTATCAACCTTGACCTGCTGCTTAACGCCGCTATAGGCCTCCTCGAGAGTAATGGTGGTGCGCAGGAGCGCATCATCGCCCGGCTGCACGCGGGAACGCGGGCCGCGGGAGGCTGCTCCCCCGCCGAAGAACTCGGCGAAGATATCCCCGAGGCCGCCGCCACCGAAACCACCAAAGCCGCCGCCCTGGGCCGCGCGCTCCTCCATGGGGTCACCACCCATGTCCACAACCCGGCGCTTCTGCGGATCCAGCAGAACCTCCTGTGCAAGGGAAGCCTCGCGGAACTTCTCCGCGGCCTCCTCATCGCCCGGGTTCACATCCGGGTGGTACTTGCGCGCCAGCTTGCGGTAAGCCTTCTTAATCTCGGCGTCGGACGCCGACTTTTCTACACCAAGAATGCCGTAGTAGTCACGAGCCACGTACTGTCATCCTTCTATATCTCGTTGATACTAAATCTAATCCGACGGGCCAGCTTACTCGCCCGCCAAAATTTCACTCACATAGCGTGCAACGGCAGAGACCTTGGAGATTGTTCCCGAATAATCCATATATGTCGGCCCCACCACACCAAGCCCGCCGAGTGCTGCAGCCTCCGAGCCGGTGCCGAATCCATAGCGCGTGGCCACGACGGAGGTTTGGCGCAGCTCATCGGCTTCATTTTCCTCACCAATGGAGACTGATACGTTGCCCAAGTCTGGCACGCGGGCCAGCAATTTCAGCACCACGACCTGCTCTTCAAGAGCTTCGATGATAGAGGGCAAACCCTCGGTCAGGGCCACGCGGGTGAGATTGGACGTACCCGCCATGATCAGGCGATCGGAGGGCTGCTCCACGAGGGTCTCAATCAGCGTCGTCGCCGCCTTGAGGAGGTGGGGGCGGATATCGGCCGGGGAGTCGTCGACAAGCGCGGCCAGCTCCACCGAGGCTTCCGTGAGCGTTTTCCCCTCCAGGGCGGTGTTGAGGATATCGCGCAGGCGGTGGGTCTGCTCGGGGTCGATGACATCATCGAGCTCCACATTGCGCTGATCGACGCGCCCATTATCCGTAATCAACACCAAGAGCAGACGCACCGGTGAGAGTGCCACGACCTCGCAGTGCTTCACGCGGGAGACCTTGAGGTTAGGCATCTGTACGACGGCCGCTTGCTTAGTTACCTGGGCCAACAGCTGGACAGAGCGGCGCAGCACGTCTTCCAAATCCACGCCGCCCTCGAGGAAGGTGAGCATGGCGCGGCGCTCGGCCTTGGAAAGCGGCTTAACATCGTGCAGCGTATCGACGAACTGGCGGTAGCCCTTCTGCGTGGGCACGCGCCCGGAGCTGGCGTGCTCTTGGGCGATGAGGCCTTCGGCTTCGAGCACGGCCATGTCATTGCGAATCGTCGCCGAGGACACGCCCAGCTGGTAGCGCTCGAGCAGGGCCTTGGAGCCGACGGGCGATTGCGAGGCGATGTAGTCCGCGACGATGGCGCGCAGGACCTCTTGGCGGCGGGCATCGGTGGAGCTAGACATGTCTTTAAGACTATCCGTCCTGGCGGGCGATGAAGTCGTCAAAATTTGGCACAGTGTAGCTCACCCTGCCGTGTTCTGGAGCATAGATCAACCCTTTACTAATGAGCTTGGCTCGCACAGGACCCAATTTCTTCGTGTCTTTACCTAAGATGTCCGCGATGTCCTTGCTCGAGATTTCCACTCCGCCAACCTTCGCCATCGCGGTCAAGTAGTCCCGCTCGGCTGGAGTAGCGCGATCCCACCTGGCTTGGAAAAACCCGCGGTCCAACTGCTCAATTCCAAGCCGCGCGGCGCGTCGAGCTGCATCGGAATCCATAGGTGAAGTTCGCGCAGTGCACCACATTTGTGCACCAAATTCCTGGATGAAATACGGATACTGCCCCGATACATTTGCTAGATATTCAACTGCTTCATCGTCAAATTCCACATTCTGTGTCCGCGCAGGTTCACGGAAGGCGGCAAGTGCGGCATACATTTCGAGCCTGCCAATTTGGTGCACCTCGAACATTCGCTCTGCATAAGAGCGGGACTCCGCCAGAATCCCTGGCAGACTCGGAAGCCCAGCACCAATAATGTAAAAAGGCAAGCCCAGCTGCCCTGCTTCATGTTGTGCAGAAATGAGCGCTTCGAGCAGCTCTTCATCGAGGTCTTGCATTTCGTCGATGAAGATTCCTAAAGCTTTATCCTCCTTAAGGAGCGTCGTGGTGATGGCCTCGATCACATCGTGCAGATCAAGCTCAAGGTTTCCTGTTGCCGGAGGAATGTCTCCTACTTCAACTCCAAGGTCAATAATGCTTTGTCCTACCGAGAGCGAAAAGGATTTTACGGCCGCAGCAATAAAGTTAAAACCCTCAGATACCTTGGCTTTCGTTCGGTAACGCAAAGAGGCCTTGGCTAAACCTTGTGCTAGAGCACGGCGTGCTCCTTCTCGTCCACGTGCCCCCTGCGAAGCCTCAAACTTAATCGTTAGCCAGTCGGCTTGGTCAGCCTTCCTTTTTAATTGGTTGAGCAGCACGGTCTTACCCACTCCACGCAAGCCAACGAGCAGCATTGGACGGCCAAGCAATCCGTTCTGGACGCGTTTGACAAGATTGTCAAACGCATGAAGGTCTCTCTCGCGCCCAGTAAGAACTGTCGGCGCGATGCCCGAGCCAGGAGTGTAGGGGTTTAAGGCATCATCCATGCCACTAATACTAGCATTATCGAGAGCGACTAACAGGTTTCTCGACGTAGAGAAAGAAACTAACACCGACTAACGCCGCTATCAAACTTTCCGACGAAAGGAGAAAAACTAACAAATTCCCAGCGGGGCTAACTTTAAGTCACTATGTCTCCTCGGTATCGAAAGGCCAAGGCTTGGCCACTTCTTCGCGGCTTCGCGGTTGCATCACACAGATGGTTCTACTCAGATGGCTCAGGTCATACGGTTTACCTGCCCCCAAACGAACCTTCTAGCAGCCTAAGGAAGGTTTGCTTACCCCCAAACGAACCTTCCGACCGGAGCCTTTCCACTGGAACCATGTGCAGAAGGCAGGGCAGGCCACGATCAGGGTACGGCCGCTAATGAGCCAGCTGATGCGGACTCGGAGGTCGGCCCGCCGGCGGGGCAAGCCGCTAGCGGGCGGTGTTTTGGGCGGTGTCTTCAGCGACGAGGAGGTCCGTAATAATGCCATCCGCGAGCAGGCGGCCTGCCTTGGTCACGCGAAGGCGGTCACCGGCGCGCTCGAGCAGGCCGCGCTCGATAAAACGCGCGGCCACGGGCTCAGCCGCCGGCGCGAGCCAGGACGCAGGAATGCCCTCGCGCAGGCGCAGTCCCAGCATGATGCGCTCGGTATGACGGTCAGCCTCCGTGAGCTGCTCGCGCTCCTTGATGGGCAACTCGCCCTCGCCTACCGCCTTGATGTAGGTCCGCGGGTTCTTCACGTTATAGAAGCGCTCGTTGCCTAAGTGCGAATGCGCGCCCGGGCCCGCACCCCACCAGTTGCCGTCCACCCAGTAAATGCGGTTGTGCTGACACTCCCCGCCCGGCTTGGCCCAGTTGGACACCTCATACCACTCAAAACCTTCGGCCTCGAGTGTGGAGGAGATCATCTCATAGCGCCGGGCCAGCACGTCCTCATCCGGTGCGGGCAGGAGGCCCTTGGACACCTTGCGGGCCATGCGCGTGCCATCCTCCACGATGAGCGAATACGCACTTATGTGGTCCACCCCGGTCTCCAGGGCGCGCTCCAAGGTCAGGGCAACGTCGGCATCTTCTTCAGTCGGCGTGCCATAAATCATGTCGAGGTTGACGTGCTCAAAGCCCGCAGCGATGGCTTCGCGCGCGGCATCGAAGGCACGGCCCGGCGTGTGGGCTCGCTCCAACACGGCGAGCACCCCCGGCGAGGCGGATTGCATACCCAGGGAGAGGCGGGTGAAGCCGGCGTCGAGAAGCCCGGCGAAGTACTCCGGCGAAGTGGATTCCGGGTTGGATTCCGTGGTGACCTCCGCGCCTGGGGCGAGGCCAAAGGTATCGCGGACCTTCGACAAGACACGGCCCAGGCCCTCAGCACCCAGCAGGCTCGGCGTGCCGCCACCGATAAAAACAGTCTCGGCTTCGCGGCCCACCTGCGCCGCCGCCATCTCCAGCTCTTTCTCCAAAGCACTTAGATAATCGCTGGTCAAATCCCCTCCCAGCTCGCCGGGGGTGTAGGTGTTGAAGTCGCAGTATCCGCAGCGGGAGGCACAGAAAGGAACGTGAATATAGAGACCAAAGGGATCCATGGGGAACAAAGTATCCGACAGCGCCGTTAAAGCGGTAGTCTATAGTGCAGATTTGCCACCCCGATTAATGAAGAAAGGCCTCTTTTAAGTGGAACCTCCGAGTCGATGTCCCCACCGCCGTCTTAAGGCGGTGGGGTAAGCCGTGTTATCTGCCATCCTGATGATTGTGGCGGGTTTCGCCGTCATCGCTCTCATTATCGTGGCCAACGCCTATTTCGTGGCGCAGGAATTCGCCTTCATGTCGGTGGACCGCACGCAGCTGCGCCAGCGCGCAGCGACAGGGGATAAGTCCGCGGAGCGCGCCTTAAAGATCACCCAAAAGACCTCCTTCATGCTTTCCGGCGCGCAGCTGGGTATCACGATTACAGGTCTGCTCATTGGTTATGTGGCCGAGCCCCTCGTGGGCCAAGGTTTGGGCCAGCTGCTCGGCGGCGTGGGCGTGCCCACGGGCGTGTCTGTCGCCATCGGCACGGTGACAGCGCTGGCGGTGTCGACGGTTCTCACGATGCTCTTCGCCGAGCTCTTCCCGAAGAACTACACCATCGCCGCCCCCATGAAGTCAGCGCTGTGGTTGTCCGCATCCACGATGTGGTACCTCAAGATCTTCGGCTGGCTCATCCACTTCTTTGAGTATTCCTCCAATGCCCTGCTCAAGGTCTTCGGTATTGAGCCGGTGGAGGATGTCGATTCTTCGGCCACCACCGATGACCTGGAGTCCATCGTGGATGCCTCCCACGAGGCTGGCGACTTGGATGAGGACACCTACCTGGTCCTCGACCGTCTCCTCGACTTTCCCGAGCACGACGTGGAACACGCCATGATCCCGCGCTCGCGCGTGGATGTCATCGAGCCGGAGACCACCATTGGTGAGGTGCGCGAGATGATGTCGGAGAACCACACCCGCTACCCCATCATCGACGATGAGCACAATCCCATCGGCGTGGTGCACCTCTACGACGTGCTGGGCAGTGAGCTGCCATTGGCTACCCCGGCTCGTGAAATCATGAAGGAACCCGTGGTGGTGCCGGAGCTCATGCCGCTTCCCGACGTCGTCACGGAGCTTCGCGATGCCGACGAGAAACTCGCCTGCGTCATCGACGAATACGGCGGCTTCGTCGGGATCGTGACCATGGAGGACTTGGCCGAGGAAATCCTCGGCGATGTCACCGACGAGCACGACCTCGAAGAGACCGAGGAAATCACCGAGCAGGACGAGACGCACTGGATCGTCGACGGTGACACCCCCATCGACGAGGTCGAGCGCGCCATTGGCCACGACCTGCCGGAGGGCGATTTCGAAACCGTCGCCGGTCTGCTCATCGCGCATTCCGGCACGTTGCCGGACGAGGGTGAAAAGCTCTCCATCGAGCTCGAGGCCGAACCGGAAGATTGGGTCGATGGTGACGAAGCCCCCATCCGCACGCTCAACGTGCGCGTCGAGGAAATCGACCGCCACGTGCCCTCCGTCCTGGCACTCGAGCTGGTAGAGGAATTCCCGGAAGGAGAGGATGACTAATGACTGATACCTGGTGGTTTAACCTCCTTATCACTATTCTCATCATCGCTGCTTCCGCGTTCTTCGTGGTCATCGAGTTTTCCCTCATGGGGGCGCGCCGCAACCGCTTGGAGGAGACCGCGGAATCCTCGGCGGCTTCGCGTGCGGGCCTACGCTCGCTGAATGAGCTGACCGTCATGCTGGCCGGCGCCCAGCTGGGCATTACCGCCGCAACCTTCGTCCTCGGTGCGGTGACCAAACCTTGGGTCCATCACCTGCTGATGACCCCACTGGAGGCCCTTGGCCTGCCGCTGGGCGTTGCTGACGTCATCTCCTTCCTGCTGGCGCTGTTCGTCGTGACCTTCCTGCACCTGGTCATTGGTGAGATGGCGCCGAAGTCCTGGGCCATCGCCCACCCGGAGACCGCCCTTCAGCTCATCGCGGTGCCTGCCCGCGGCTTCATCTGGCTCTTCCGTCCGCTGCTGCTCTGGATCAACAAGATGGCCAACAAGCTGGTGACGATGACCGGCGAGGAACCTGTCGACCGCGCTGGTGCGGCTGGCTATGACGCGGAGACCCTTCGCCACTTGGTCGAGCACTCGCGCCTGACGGGCACGCTTGACGATGACTCCGCCAACCAGATCACCGGCGTCATCGAACTGGAAGCCGCCACTGCGGCCCAGTTGGCCCGCGAGCACGGCTCGGAAATCCTGCCGCTATCCTCCGATGCCACCGTGGCTGAGCTTCATGACCTCGTGGTGCGCAAGTCCATCATGCGCGTGCTGGTCTACCCGCGTACTTCGCGCATCCCGCGCATCGTCCACGTGCGCGATACCTTGCTCGCGGACCCGGAAACTCCGGTGCTGGATTTCTCCCGCCCCGCACTGGCGGTGGGCTCATCCTCCACCGTGCAGAAGACGCTGGACCAGATGCGCGCCCGCAACGAGCAGCTCGTCATGGTGGGCAAACCCACCAAAGACAAGACCGTGTGGATCCTCACCTGGGATGACATCATGGGCCAGCTGTGGCCGCAGATTACGGAGCAGTTGGACCAGGCCGCGCCGGCCACCAAGAACCCAGGGGCTTAGCGCGTACGCGCTAAGCCCCTGGCACACGAAGCTAGACGGTGGCACGCAAAATTATTCGTGCCACACTAGCAGCGAAGAGCGCCGCCGAGAGAGGGAATCTCGGCGGCGCTCTTCTTAGGTAATCCTTGTGTGTTGGCAACAAGGAAGTCTGTGATGCGGCGACTATGCGGTCGTGGCGGCCTTCTTCTGGCGCTTGGCGCGCACACGGGCAACGACGGCGTCGATACGCGCACGCTCCTCCAAGAAGGGCGGCGGGTTATGCCCGCGCATGGTGCGCACGAAGGCGGGGTGCGCCTCAACGACGGTGTGACGCCAAGCCTGCACGGCGATGAGCGAGGATTCACCCGCGCGCTTGTACAGATTCGGCAGGGAGACCACATCGAGGTTGCGGGCCACGGCGTCGGTTTGCGCCAGCACGTACTCGACCAGCTCGCGCAGGTAGGCGGCCACCGCGGCGGTGCGGCCACGCAGGGTTTCCGCCAGCTCCGAGACCACAACGGGCGGGCCGGAGATGGGCAAGCCCTCAGCCAACGCGCGGGCGGTAAGCTGCTTCGGCTCCTCCACATCATTGTCGCCGGAGGAGGCAGCGGAAATGGTGCCGGACTTCAGGCCGGAGACCAGCGCGTGGCGCAGGCCGATGAGCTCGCCGACACAACGCCCAGAATCCACGCGGGCGTCTTCGACGATATCCCCCAGCTCGGCTAGGCAGTCGAGGGCGAGTTCATCATCCCAGTCCTCAATGGCCTCGATGAGGTGCTCGATGTAGTCAACGACTTCATCGCCGATGTTATAGATTTCTTGGGTCAGCTCACGGTGGCGCAGCTCGGCTGCGATCTTGTGCATAGGCTGCCCTTTCCGTGAGAACCTCTAGTTGAGGTTTAGAGTTTTTCTGACCCCGCTGACTCTATTAGAGATCCACCCATTCGGCTGCGCGACACTCCGAAGGAATTCACAGACTCCATCCAGCCTTATTTCTTGCCGGCGTAGAGGCGCTCGATATCCGCTGCGTAGCGCTGCGCCACGACATAGCGCTTGACCTTCATCGTGGGGGTGAGCTCGTTACTTTCCTCGGTGAGGTCCTGGTCGAGGATGACGAACTTCTTAATACCCTCCGCGTGGGAAACGGTGGCGTTGACCTGGTTAATGGCGTCCTGGATATCCGCGCGCAGCGCCGGATCAGCCGCTACTTCGCGCATTCCCTTGGTCGCGGAGATGTTGTGATCGGCCTTCCAGCGCTTGAGCGCATCCTCATCCAGGGTGAGCAACACGCCGACGAACGGCTTGCCGTCACCGACCACCATGGCTTGGGAAATCAGCGGGTGGGAGCGCAGGATATCTTCCATCGGGCCAGGAGAGACGTTCTTGCCGCCAGCGGTGACGATGAGATCCTTCTTGCGGCCGGTGATGACGAGCTTGCCATCCTCATCAATCTCCCCCAGGTCGCCGGTGTTGTACCAACCGTCCTGCAGGGCGTTCTCGGTGGCTTCCTCGTTCTGCCAGTAGCCCTTAAAGACGATATCGCCCTTGATCATGATCTCGCCGTCGTCGTTAATGCGCATCGTCGTTCCACCCAGTGGTGGACCAACGGTACCGATGGATTGATCGACAAAGTCGACGGCGGCGGCCGCGGCGGTTTCCGTCAAGCCATAGCCCTCATAGATGGTCACGCCGATGCCGCGGTACCAGTGCAGCAGATCCTGCGAGATGGCCGAACCACCGGAGATGCAATATTTAACGTCGCCGCCCATGGCTTGACGGATGGCGGAGTAGACCAGCTTGTCAAAAGCCTTGTGCTTGGCCTTAAGGACACGGTTAGGCCCCTCCGGAGTATCCAGCGCCTTCGAGTACTCGATAGCGACCTTCTCCGCGCGATCGAAAATGGCGCCCTTGACTGCAGAAGAACCGTGAGCCTTGGCGGAAGCGCCGTTGCGTACCTTCTCAAAGACGCGCGGCACGCCCAGGATCAGGTTCGGGCGGGAGCGCGCGAATTCGATGGTGATGGTACTGAAGTCGGACCAGTGGTTCTGGGAGGCACCGCCGATGGTGACCGCCAGCGACACCGCGCGGCTAAAGACGTGTGCCAAGGGCAGGAAGGTCAGAACGTGGGAACCCGGCACGGCGATGGCGCCAATGGGGTTGGTCAGCAGGCCGCGAGCTTCCGCGAGCCAGTTGCGGTGGGTCAGCATGCAGCCCTTGGGGCGCCCGGTAGTGCCGGAGGTGTAGACCAACGAGGCGACGTCATCGGTGCCCGTGGCCTCGATGCGCTGGTCGACGGTATCGTCACTGACATCGCGCCCCTCGAACTTCAGCGTATCGATGGCGGAAGAGTTGATCTCTAGGATGCGGCGCAGCTGGGAAGGAGAGCCGTGCAACTGTGGGGTGCCATCCTCTTGCAGCTTCAGGTGCTTGACCAGCTCGGAGTGCTCGCGGGTTTCCGTGATGGCGAGGATGGCACCGGAATCCTCGATAATCCACTGGACTTGGGACATCGACGAAGAGGGGTACACCGGAACGGAGATAGCACCGGCCGCCCAGATGGCGTAGTCCAGCAGGGACCACTCATAGCGGGTGGTAGAGATAAGGGCTACGCGGTCGCCCTGCTCCACGCCGAAAGCAATGAGCCCCTTGGCCACCGCGTAGACCTCTTCCACGAACTCTTTGGCGGTCACGTTGACCCACTCATAGTTCGCAGGGCGGGTAAACAGCACGCCATGTGGGCGGGCGTGCGCCGTAGCCATCATCGCGGTAAGGCAGGTTTCGCCGTCCTTGATCTCGAACTCCGCCTTCGTATGCGCTTCATTCAAAGTCACAGTTGTGTCCTTTCCCACAAAAATTAAATTCCAGCCCACTCTACCAACCGGATTTCTCCCGCGCGCAGCAAGGGCGTGGCACAATTGGGGGACGTGACTACCCGTGATCTGCTTCAAGAACTTGCCCAACGCCACGGCGTGGCCTGCGAGTACACCGCCCAGAACGGACAGCCCGTGTACGTCAGCGAGGAGACAATTACCTATACGCTGCGCGCACTCGGCGTCTCTATCTCCGACCGTCCGGACGATGAAGAGCTAACCCAGGCCTTGTTCGAGGACTACCTCGAACGCGCCTCCCGCCCGCTGCCGCCCTGCGTGGTGGCCCGCGAAGGCGCCGAAAAGTCCTTTGCCGTCCACGTCCACGACGGCGACCCCGTCACCGTGACCATCGAGCTGGAGAACGGCGAGACTCGGCCGACCTACCAGGATCCGAACGACGCCCCGGCTGCCGACGTCGCCGGAACCATGTGGGGCGAAGCCAGTTTCCACGTCCCCGGGGACCTGCCCTTAGGCTTCCACAAGCTGCGCTTGTCCTCGCCCGGCATCGGCGAGCACGAGTGCCCGCTCATCGTGGTGCCCAATCACCTCAGCACTGCGGATCGCTACCTTGACCGCCCCGCGGCGGGCGCGATGGCGCAGCTGTATTCGGTGCGCTCCGAGAAGTCCTGGGGCATGGGTGACTTCGGTGACCTCGCCGAATTGGCGGAGACCTTGGCACCGGATTATGACTTCCTCCTTATTAACCCGCTGCACGCGGGCGAGCCGATTCCGCCAGTGGAGGATTCGCCCTACCTGCCCACCACCCGGCGCTTCATCAACCCGATCTATATTCGCATCGAAGATGTCCCAGAGCTGAAGCTGCTCAGCCCAGAACTTCAGGATGATGTGGCCGAGCTCGCCGCCGAGTTCCGCGAACGCAACCGGTCTGCCGAAGAGATCGACCGTGATTCCATCTTCGAGGCCAAGCTGCAGGTCCTGCAGGAGCTTTTCAGCAAGGGGATGACCCCGGAGCGCCGCACCGCCTTCAGCGAGTACCAGCGCCGCGAGGGCCGCGTCCTGCGCAACTTCGCGCTGTGGTGTGCAGAGACTGAGCTCTCGCGCCACAGTGGACGCCGCCACGCGCTGAGCCTCGACGTCAACGACTTAGCCGAGTTCTACTCCTGGCTGCAATTCCTCTGCGATGAGCAGCTGGATGCCGCCCAGCGCCGCGCGCTCGAGGCCGGCATGAGCATCGGCCTCATCACCGATATGGCCGTAGGTATCCACCCCGCTGGTGCCGATGCCGTGAATCTGGCGGAATACCTCGCCCCGCAATGCTCGGTGGGTGCCCCGCCGGATGACTATAACCAGCAGGGCCAGGACTGGTCCCAGCCGCCGTGGCACCCGGTACGCCTAGCGGAAGCCGGCTACGAGCCATGGCGTGATTTGCTGCGCACGATGCTGGGCAATGCTGGTGGTCTGCGCGTCGACCACGTCCTTGGCCTGTTCCGCCTGTACTGGATCCCGCGCCACTCCACCCCGCTCAACGGCACCTACGTGACCTATGACTGGGAAGCCATGCTGGGCATCCTCGCGCTCGAAGCAGAGCGCGCTGGCGCGGTCCTCGTGGGCGAGGATCTGGGCACGCTGGAGCCGTGGGTACAAAACGCTCTGCGCGATATGGGCGTGCTGGGCACCACGATCATCTGGTTTGAGCATGCCGAAGACGGTCCCACCCCGCGCCCGCAGGATCAATACCGCCACATGGCGATGTCCTCGGTGGGCACGCACGATCTGCCGCCGACGCTCGCCTTCCTGCGTGGCGACCACATCGAGCTGCGTGCCCGCCTAGGCCTTTTGACCCGCCCCGTGGCGGAAGAAGTAGCCGAGGACCGCGCCTGGCAAGAAAAGGTCAAGGATAATCTGCAGGCCTATGGCATGTTGGAGAACCGCGAGAGCGAAGAGGACGTGCTCGTCGCCCTGCATCGTTATGTTGCGGGAACTCCCTCGGCGCTGACGGTCACCAACGTGGTGGACATGGTCGGTGACGTGCGCGCACAGAACCAGCCGGGCACGACGAAAGATCAGTACCCGAACTGGTGCATCCCGCTGTGCGATACCGCCGGCAAGCCGGTGCTCTTGGAGGATCTACCGAAGCAGGAGCTCTACCAGCGCCTCGCCCAGGCCGCCCAACGTCCGGGCACCCAACGCTAAAGCGTCGTCCCTCTAAAGGACGACGCCGACGATGGCCACCACGACGATGAGCGTGATCATCAACCAGAGGGTCACGCTCACTCGGGATTTGGGTAGTGCGCGCTTGCGGTGAGAAGGCTGTGAGCGCTCAGGGTCCCACAGGCCTTCGCGGTGATCATCGGGAGTCATGGTCATTTATCCTAGTCCGCCCCTCCACGAGTGTGTACACGCGGTCGATGGCCCACATCAACCCCCACCCCATCACGGTTGCGGCCGGCACTGCGGTGACGGCAAGCACCGCCATTTGCGCCCACACTGGCGCCTGCACGAGCCATTCCATGCCCTCAGGGTAGCCTGTTCACCATGAGCAGTGCACCTTTCGACGTCACCTGCCCCGCGGGCACCATCACCGGCTACCTCGATGAGGACGTGGCCCACTTTCACTCCATCGAGTACTCCCATATCCCGGGGGATTTCGAGAACCCCGAACCTGCCCCACCCCGTGACCAGGATGCACGCACCCCGCACCCGGAGAAGGTCGCGCTCACCATCACCGCCCCCGCACCCGGCAGCCGCACCACGTCACTGGCGCCCACGTTGGTCTATATCCACGGCGGCCGCTACGAGCACGGCTCCCACGAGGATCCCCGCGCAGAGGGCACGCCGACCGCACAGGCAGGCATCGTCCACGTGCAGCTGGGCTACCGCGTGGGCCTGCCGGGGCTTGCCCGTTTCCGTGATGATGAGCCCGACCGCTACCGCGCCATCGAGGACCTGCAGCTGGGCTTGGAATGGATCCAGCGCAATATCGAGGCCTTCGGCGGGGATCCCACCAACGTCACCATCTTGGGCCAGTCCGCCGGCGCCAACGCCGTGCTGTGGCTGTGTCGGCGGGACCACTACCGCGGGGCCTTTCGCCGAGCACTAGCGCTCTCCCCGGGCTTCCCGCGGGAGACCTTCGAGGAGCGCAGTGCCACCCTGCGTCAGGTGATGAAGAAGCCCATCACGCGTTCCTCGCTTGCGGCGATGAGCCAAGAGGAGCTTGCCGCCAGCTACGCCAAGTTCCGCAAGAAGTACAGCCTCGATATGGCACTGGGCCCCACGCCCCTGGAGTGTGGGCAGCTTGCCGACGTCCCCCTCATCCTCGGCAGTACCCGCGACGAGTTCTACAACATCCCGGCCACACGGAAGATTGACCGCTCCCCGTTCCGCGGCCTCATCCTGCGCTATGCGGCGCCGCGCTTTGGCTTTCCCCGCAATGGTTTCCAACCCTGGTATCAGGTGGTGCAGCACATGGACAAGGAGCGCCCAATGGGCCGGATGGTGGGTGATGCCATCATCCGCCGCTGGGCTGCAGAGGTAGCGGAGAAGGCACCGGGTAAGACCTGGATGGTGGAGTTCATCCGTTCCTCGAGCCCGGCCCTGCACTGCGAGGAGCTGCGCCCGCTCTTCGGAGAAACACCGCTCGCGCAGTGGTTGCGCGATTTCATCCGCACCGGCGAGCCCGGCTTCGAGGCCTACCGCCCCGAGCACGCTATCTGGGAATACAACTTAGACAACGACGAGCATCGGGTGGCCTACGCCAGCTTGGATTATATTTCGGCGGCCTTCGCCCAGGATGGCAGTCTGCTCTGATCCGGGGGCGTTAAGCCAAAAGGGCCGCGCGCAGCGGTTCGTGGGTCAGCTCCTCCACCATCCACGGGCTAAAGGCGAAAGGCGTGGCGTCGACGGCGGCGAGCACATCGCGCACTGGCGCCCACGCGAAGGAATCGACTTCGTCGGGGTTGGGCGCCGGATCATCTTCAGTTTCGAAGAGATAGACCGGGCAGATTTCATTCTCCACCACGCCGGAAGAATCCACGGCACGGTAAGCAAAGTCCGGGAGCACCAAACGCGGCGTGCCAGTCAGGCCAAGCTCGAAGCGGCCGCGGCGGACGACGGCGGCGGCAGTCTCCTCATCCGGGCCCGGGTGCCCGCAGAAGGAATTGGTCCACACGCCAGGCCAGGTCAGCTTGGACAGGGCGCGGCGGGTCAGCAGCAGCTGGCCATCGCGCACCACCCACGCAGAAAAGGCGAAATGGAGCGGGGTATCCGCGGTATGTACGGCGGCCTTGTCAGCGGTGCCGGCGGGTGTGCCCTCCGGCGAAGCTAGAACGACGAGTTCCGTCATAGATTGAGGTCTCCTACATAGCACACGTTGCCAATGCTAAAGCGCGCGTTCCAGAGGTTGCCTGGGGCAACGTTATAGACATATTGAAGGTTGGTGGACGCACCGGCGCCCAGCGGGTGATCCAGGCCCGGCGCGGCCACATCCGGGTGGACAGCGGGGTCAACATCGATCGAATCCACGGTGGCCCAGCCACCGTTGCCGTCGGCACGCTCGAGGGTGGGTTCCGGGAGGGCGTCGACAGGCATCGGCACCTCGTTGAGGTTGTGAATCTTCACAGTCAGCACCGTTCCGCCACCGCCGGAGTACAGGCCCTGCAGCTCAAATTCCACGTTGAGGCCCTCGTCCTTAACGGGGGCTGCCAAGTCGGAGGTGACCTCGTGAGCGTCCACGTCCTTGGCCTCAAAGGTCGGCGGCTCCGAACTGGAGACCACGATGTTGTCCTGCGGACCCACGTCCGGCGGCTGGAGGATACTGCAGCCTGACAAGGCAGCCAGGCACAGCGGGGCGCACGCTAGGGGGAGGTATTTCTTCACCGCGGATCCTTTTCCATCACGATTTCGGTTTCTCCCCTACCTTAGTCGACGGGTTGGATATTCCTATTAAGGGCGTAACATCGGCCGGCGATGAACTCTATTCTCCGCATCGTCCGCAGCGCCTCCGCTCTGTGGCCTTTCTATCTTGGCGTCCTTATCACCGCGTCAGTCACCGCGATTCTGTCGCTGCTGACACCTTTCATCCTCCGCGAAGCCACCGATACCGTCGTCGCAGGCGGACCACTGCGCACCATTCTGTGGTGGGTCGTAGCACTCTTTGTGGCGGACGCGCTGGGCAACGTGGTGAAGAATATCGGCGGCTATATCGGCGATGTGATGGTCGCACGCCTGCGCCAGATTCTTTCGACGCGCTACTTTGCCAAGCTGCTCTCCGTGCCGCAAGGTTATTACGACAACCAGGTTACCGGCACCATCATTGCGCGCTTGGACCGCTCGATTGCGAATATCACGCAATTCCTGCAGTCCTTCTCCAATAACTTCTTCGTCATGCTCATCCAGGCCGCGGCGGTGCTAGTCATCACCGCGGTGTACTACTGGCCGCTGGCCATCCTGCTGGCCGCGCTCTTCCCCATCTATATGTGGCTCACGGCGCTAACCTCGGAGCGCTGGCAGAAGTTTGAGGCCATCAAGAACGAAAACATCGACGTGGCCAATGGGCGCTTCGCGGAGGTCATCGGCCAGGTGAAGGTGACCAAGTCCTTCGTCGCCGAGGCCCGCGAGCTGGCTTCCTTCGGTTCACACTACCGCACGGTGGTGGATACCACGAAGCCGCAGTCGCGCTGGTGGCATTCCATGGACACCGCGCGCGGCGCGGCCATGGCGCTGATCTTCTTAGGCATCTACGGCCTGATCTTCTGGCGCACCTTGGAGGGCCACTTCTCCATCGGTGACATGGTCATGCTCCTGCAGCTGGTGAACATGGCCAAGCAGCCGGTGTTCATGATGAGCTGGATCGTGGATGTCAGCCAGCGCGCTATTGCCGGCTCCAAGGACTACTTCAAGGTCATGGAGGAAATCCCGGAGCCCACCGTCAACCCGCAGCTGGTCGCCGCCGCTGAAACCTCCGACGTGCCGGAGCTCGACCTCACCCCGGCCAAGCCGCTGCGCCCCGCAGAAGGTCCGGTCTTCGCCTTCGAGGACGTGTCCTTCTCCTATGAATCGGATAAGCCGGTCGTCGCCGACATCACCTTCGCCGCCCAAGAAGGCCACAAGGTCGCGCTCGTCGGCGAATCCGGCGGCGGCAAGTCCACCCTGGTCAACCTACTGTTAGGCCTCTACCAACCCACGGAGGGAAAGCTGACGGTACTGGGCCACGACGCCGCGGAGCTCACCGCGGAGCGCCTGCGCGCCTCAGTCGGCGTGGTCTTCCAGGAGTCCTATCTTTTCTCCGGCACCATTCGGGAAAACATCGCCTATGGCAAGCCGGGCGCCACGATGGAGGAGATCGTGGACGTCGCCAAGCGCGCCAATGCACACGGCTTCATCGAAGAATTCCCCGATGGCTACGACACCGTCATCGGCGAGCGCGGCCTCAAGCTCTCCGGCGGGCAGAAACAGCGCGTGGCCGTGGCGCGCGCCATGCTGAAGGACGCCCCCATCCTCGTCCTCGACGAGGCCACCTCGGCGCTGGACACCAAGGCTGAGCGCGCCGTGCAGGCCGGTCTGGACGAGCTCATGAAGAACCGCACCACGCTCATCATCGCGCACCGCCTGTCCACCATCGCGGACGTGGACACCATCATCACCCTAGACCGCGGCCGCATCTCCGAGATTGGCGCGCCAGCGGAGCTGGCGCAATCGGGAGGCATCTACGCCGAGCTGCTGCGGCTGACCCAATCCGCCTCCGCCGCCGACCGTCAGCGATTGAAAAAATACGGATTCGTCCAATCCACCGACGAGTAAGGTGGGGCGCATGCATTTCCCTAGTCTGAAAGAACTCTATGCCCGCGGCACCCGCAAGTGGACCGTTTATGACGACGACGTCATCCCGCTGTGGATCGCTGAATCAGACTTCCTCACCGCACCGGCGGTCAAGGAGGCCATCCAAGAGGCTGTCGACGCCGAGTCCTTCGGCTACACCCCGGCGCCCAAGGCCTCTGAGCTCAACGCGGCGCTAGCGGATTTCTATGAAGCGCGCTATGGCTGGCGCCCAGAACACGTCTTCTGGATCGGGGACGTGGTCCGCGGCCTGCTGCTCGGCGTGCAGTACTTCACCGAGGGCGCGGTGGCCGTGCCGGTCCCTTCCTACCCGCCGCTGCTGGAGCTGCCGGAGACCGCCGGGCGCGAGAAGATTGAAACCTCGCTGGAGCTAGAGGATATCGAGCGCGCCTTTAAGGCCGGCGCCGGCTCCATCCTGCTCTCCCACCCCTATAACCCGCTCGGCATTGTCTTTGATGAGGACTGGCTGCGGGGGCTCGTGGAGCTGGCAGATAAATACGATGCCCGCATCCTCTCCGATGAGATCCACGCCCCGCTCGTCTACGAAGGCCGCCACATCCCGCTCGGCGCCTTGTCCGACCGCGTTATTACCGTCACCGCCACGTCCAAGGCGTGGAACACCGCGGGCTTGAAGTGCGCGCAGGTGATCTTCTCCAATACTGCGGATGTCGAGCGCTGGAACTCGCTGACCGGCGTGGCTAAGGACGGCACCGGCACGCTCGGTGTCTTGGCTGCGGAGGCTGCCTACCGCCACGGTGGGGAGTTCCTTGACGAGGAGATTGAGTACCTGAAGAAGACCCGCGATTGGCTGGTGGAGGAGTTACCCAAGCGCGTTCCGGGCCTCAAGACTTCCCACCCGCAGGCCACCTACCTGCTGTGGTTGGACTTTAGCGAGACAGCTATTGGTGATAACCCGAAGCCCGCAGCGTGGGTGCGTGAGCACGCCAAGGTAGCACTCAACGAGGGCATGACCTTCGGTACCGGCGGCGAGCACCACGCGCGCTTGAACTTCGCTACCTCCCGCGAACTGCTTGAAGAAGCACTGGACCGGCTGGAGAAGGCCTTCAGCTAGAGTTTACATCTCATGTCATGGGCATTATTCTTAGAAAAATGTCCATAAATGACGTTCAGGCCCCCTCCAAGTCGGCCTCGAAGACGAGTTCCCCCATCGGCATCGTCATCGTAGCCTCCCTCATGCTCTTCTCCATGTTCTTCGGAGCGGGCAACCTCATCTTTCCGCCGGAGGTCGGTGTCTCATCCGGCACCAACTTCTGGCCGGCCACCTTGGGCTTCCTCGCCGCCGGCGTGGCCCTGCCGGTCTTGGCCGTAATCGCGGTGGCCATTTCCGGCCAGTCCGTGCGGGACATCGGCAACCACGGCGGCAAGATCTTCGGCGTGGCTTTCTCCGTCATCGCCTACCTGGCCATCGGCGCCTTCTACGCCCTGCCACGTACCGGCGCGGTGTCCATGGAAACCGCGATTACCCCGCTCCTGGGTTGGGAGGGCACCTTTGCCAATGGCGCCTTCAACGTTGTCTTCTTCCTTATCGCGTTGGCTTTGGCCTGGCGCCCGAATGACATCATCGACACCTTGGGCAAGTTTCTGACCCCGGCGCTGGTCATCCTGCTCGCGGTCCTCATCACCCTGGCCACTGTGGCGAACTCCCGCGTGCCCGGCACCCCGACTGAGGAGTACGCCTCCGCGCCCTTCGTCACAGGCCTCTTCGAGGGCTACAACACCATGGATGCCATCGCGGGCCTGGCATTCTCCATCGTCATCGTGACTTCGCTGCGCTCCAAAGGTTTCTCTACTGACCGTGCGCTGCTGCGCGGAACCATCACTTCCGCCGTCATCGCCGGCGCGCTGCTTGCCGCTATCTACCTGGGCCTGGCGTGGATCGGCCAAACCATGCCGAATGGTTCCTCCTATGATTCCGGCGCCGCCTTGCTTGCCGACGCCTCCAATCTCACCATGGGCAACGTCGGCCAGGCCGTCTTCTCCGCCATCGTCATCCTGGCATGCATGACCACCGCCGTGGGCCTGATTTCCGCCACCTCGGAGTTCTTCGCCCTGCTCGTGCCGAAGACCACCTACCACTTCTGGGCTTGCCTATTTACCGCGCTGTCCATCGCCTTCGCCTTCCAGGGCCTGGATACGGTGCTCGCCATCGCGGTCCCCTTCATCGTGTTCTTGTACCCGCCGGCTATCTCCCTGATCGCGCTGACGCTTCTGCAACCAGCAGTTAAGAAGTGGGTCACCTTCTACTGGGGCTTCCGACTGGCGCTGTGGGTTTCCGTCCTGTGGTCCGCCGCCACCTCCTTCGGCGCCCCGCTTGGCTTCTCCCCTGGCCAAGACGTTGGCCTGGGCTGGGTAGTTCCCACGCTCCTCGCATTTGCTATCGGCGTTATCATCGATGTTGTATCTACATCCTCGTCGAAGAAAAGTGAGTAGTTCATGACGCCCCGCGCCGTTCTATCCATCCTCGATTTCTGCACCATTTATGAGGGGGAGACTCCTTCCCAGTCCATGGCTAGGTCGGTCGAGCTAGCGCAACAGGCGGAGGCCTTGGGCTTTGAGCGCATGTGGTACACCGAGCACCACAACATGCCCTCTATTTCCTCCTCCGCCCCGGCGGTTCTCATCGCCCACATTGGCGCGAAGACCGAGCGCATCCGATTGGGCTCCGGCGGCATCATGCTGCCGAACCACGCACCCTATGTCATCGCTGAACAATTCGGCACCCTCGCCGAGCTCTACCCCGGCCGCATCGACTTAGGCCTGGGCCGCGCACCCGGCACCGATATGAAGACCTTGGGCCGCGCCCTGCGCCGCGATAGAAATGCCGCCGAGCGCTTCCCCGAGGATGTCAAGGAGCTGCAGGGCTACCTTTCCGGAAAATCCCTCGTCCCCGGCGTGCAGGCCATCCCCGGCCGCGGCACGAACGTGCCGATCTACATCCTGGGCTCCTCGCTCTTCGGCGCCTCGCTGGCCGCCAAATATGGCCTGCCTTATGCCTTCGCCTCGCACTTCGCCCCGCAGCACTTGGAAGCCGCCACGGCCTATTACCGCGAGAATTACCAGCCTTCCGAGGCCCACCCCGAGCCCTATGTCATCGCCGGCGTCAACGTCACCGCGGGGGATGACGCCGAGGAGGAATTCGAAAAGGTCTGCTTCCGCCGCGTGAAGGCTTTCGTCAGCCGTGGCAGGCAGCTCAGCGACGACGACGTCGCCCGCATCATCGACTCCCCTCAGGGCCAACAGATCATCAGCATGCTGCAGTACTCCGCCGTTGGAAATGTAGAGCACGTGCGCGAGTACCTCACCGACTTCCAGAAGTTGGCTCAGGCGGATGAGCTCATGATCTCCCTGCAATCCACAAGCCACAAGGCAGCGTTGGGTAATATGGCAAACCTGGCACAAGCGTGGCAGATGTAGGCGCACGCGCAGGCGCGCGTACGCACATCTTTGCCCGTCACAGCGTTGTTCTACATAGAGGAGAATTTCGGTGGCCCTTCGCCGTACACAGCAACACAGCATGATCGCTGATTACTTGCGCACCCTCATTCGCAGCAAGAAGCTTTCTCCTGGTGATTTCCTGCCCAGCGAGGCCGAGCTCTGCGAGCAATTCTCCTCCTCCCGCGGCCCCGTGCGCC
This sequence comes from Corynebacterium sp. HMSC069E04, assembly GCF_001813175.1. Taxonomy (NCBI): domain Bacteria; kingdom Bacillati; phylum Actinomycetota; class Actinomycetes; order Mycobacteriales; family Corynebacteriaceae; genus Corynebacterium; species Corynebacterium sp. HMSC069E04. The sequence continues at coordinate 64,685 of NZ_KV811634.1, forward strand.
AAGCCGTCGCGGCACTGCGCTCGGAAGGCCTCATCTCCTCCGGCCGCGGCCGCCGCTCTGTCGTCCTCGGCCGTTTTACCTCGGAGTCCTTCGACTCCATTTATTCCGTGACGCACTGGCTGCGCGAGCGCGGCTTCGAGCCCGGCGCGTCCACCTTGTGGCTGGGGCGCTGCCCTGCTTCCGAGCAGGAAGCCGAGTTCTTGCGGGTAGAGACAGGTTCCCCCGTAATCTTTGTGCACCGAGTGCGCAGCGCCAACGGCATGCCCATCGCCATCGAGCGCATGTTCTTCCCACTGGACGTGGGCAGCCACATCCTCAACTTCGATGCCGACAACGAGTCTGTCCACGATCACCTACGTAAGCAGGGCGTGGACTTCGACAACGTCAATCGCGAGCTCTCCCTCGCGTCCGCCAGCGAGGAAGATGCGCGCTCCCTTAATGTCGAGCCCGGCACCCCGCTGTGGCGCCTGCACTTGGACATCTCAGATCACTCTGGTCATCCCGTCGAGTGCACCGAAATCCTGTACCTCGGGGACCGCCTGACGCTGGGCATGACGAGCGTGCGCGGAAGCACCTCCCCGCTCGAGGTCAAGTTGTCGGAAGGATGATGAGAGCCTGGCTTGGTGCGCTGGGGCTGGTCGTGGGGGCGTCGTTAAGCGCGTGTTCTGCCGGCTCCACGGCAGTGGTTGATTCTGACTCCTCTGCGCTGACGCTGGCCACCACGACGCCGGCGACCTCCCTGGATTTCACCACCGTCGGCGGAGCCGCCATCCCGGCAGCACTCATGAGCAACGTCTACGAGACCCTGGTGCGCATCTCCCCGGAGGGAGAGATTGTCCCCGGGCTCGCCGAATCCTGGGAGGTCGAGTCCACACGCTATACCTTCCACCTGCGTGAGGCTTCCTTCTCCAACGGCGAGGCTTTCACCGCGCACACCGCCGCGTGGTCCATCATCGCGGTGAAGACGGAGTGGACGAACGGCATTAGCGCCCAGATGGACGTGGTGGAATCCGCCACGGCTGTCGACGATCACACGCTCCTCGTCACCCTTAAACGGCCCTCCGCCGGGTGGTTATGGTCCGTGGGCACCGCCATCGGTGCTATGCGCACTCCCACCGAAGCGGTGGGCACCGGCCCCTTTGCCGTCGCGGGCTTCTCCCCCAACGAATACATCGCGCTGCGCGCCCGCCCAGACTACTGGGGCACCCCAGCGGAAGAAGACATCACCATCCGCTACTTCCCGGATTCGCTGACCGCGGTTAACGCCCTGCGCTCCGGCGGGGTGGACGCGGTGTGGGGCGTGCAGAACCCGGAGCTGCTCGACACGCTCGATGACTCCATCGAGACCGCCGTGGGCACCACGAACGGCGAGGTGTTGCTGTCCATGAATAACCAAGCAGCACCTTTCGACGACCCCCTCGTGCGCCGCGCCGTGGCCTATGGCATCGACCGCCGGGCCGCCAACGAGATCCTCTGGGAAGGCCGCGCGCAGGATACCGGTGGCTCACCCGTCCCGCCGACTGATCCCTGGTTTAGTGGGAAGGACTACTACCCCTTTGAACCGGCGCGCGCCCGCGCGCTGATGGAGGAGGCCGGCGCGGTGGGCACGCCGCTCACACTCACGGTACCGAGCCTGCCCTATGCGCAAACACTCTCCGAGTTCCTCTACTCCCAGCTGGAGGAGATGGGCTTTGAGGTCACGCTGGAAACCGCAGAGTTCCCCGCGGTGTGGCTGAGCCAAGTCATGGGTGCGAAAGACTATCAGATGTCGCTCGTCGCGCACGTCGAGCCGCGCGATATCCCCACCATCTTTGGCAACCCGGACTACTACCTCGGCTATGATTCGCCGCAGGCCCGCACGCTGTTGGAGCAGGATGACATGACGGGTGCCGTCGACCAGATCATGGAGGACATGCCCGCTCTGACGCTGATGAATATGCCCAATATCGTGCTCTACCGCGAGGGCCTGATCGGCCTGCAGCCGAACCAAATCACCGATGCCATTGAGCTGCGAGGCGTGCGATGAGAATACTGCGCTTCCTCGGCACCATGTGGGCTGCCTCCATCATCATTTTCCTGCTCATGCGGGCCGTGCCCGGCAACCCGGCGCGCGTGGCTTTGGGCGTCAACGCCACCGATGAGGCCGTGGAAAAGCTAACGCACTCCATGGGCTTGGACCGCCCGCTTCTCGTCCAATACCTAGAGTGGATGAAAGGGCTGTTGACCGGCAACTTCGGCATCTCCCTGTCCTCGCAGCAGGACATCACTCCGCTGGTGATTGACCGCGCGCAGGTTACGCTGTTGCTCATCGGGCTGGCCATTGTCCTCGCCCTAGCCGGGGCTATTCCCATGGGCATCCTGCTCGCCCGCTTTCGCCTCCCTGTGCTCAATGCGGCCACGCAGCTGGGCATCGCGGTGCCCAGCTTCTTAGTCGGTATCCTGCTGGTCGCGGTCTTCTCCGTGCACCTGGGTTGGCTGCCGGCGAATGGCTGGCAGCTGCCGCGCGAGGGTTTAAGCCACCTCGTCCTGCCGGTCATCTCGTTAGCACTGGTGCAAGGCGCCATGCTCACGCGCTACGTGCGCGCCACCCTCCGCGAGGAGATGGACAAGGACTATATCCGCACCGCCCGCTCCCTGGGTGAATCCCGCACCGGGGCGCTGGTCCGCCACGGCCTGCGCAATGCCGCTTTGCCGGTGCTCACTGTCACCGGCGTGCAGCTGAGCACCTTGGTGGTGGGCGCGGTGGTCATCGAGAATGTCTTCGTCATCCCGGGTCTGGGCTCGCTGCTTCTCGACGCCGTCTCCACCCGCGACCTCACCACCGTCCAGACCCTCATCATGGTTTTCGTGACTTTCACGCTGACCGTCAACCTGCTCACGGACCTGGCCTACCGGGTCATCGATCCGCGGCTGAAGGAGGCGCGATGAAGCCCGGCTATATTCTGGTGGGCCTGACTGTCCTATTCGCCCTGGTCTCTCTGGTGTGGACGCCCTATGACCCGAACCTCATCTCCCCCGACCGCCTGGCCGGCCCCAGCCTGGAGCACCTCATGGGCACCGACCGCTTCGGGCGCGATACCTTCTCCCGCATCCTCGCCGGCGCCCAGATCACCGTGCTGGTGGGAGTGGTAGCGGTGGCCATCGCTGCGCTCATCGGGGTGCCACTCGGCATCATCGCCGGGATGCGCGGTGGTGGCTTCATCATGGCGGCCACCGACCTGCTACTCGCCTTCCCGGCGCTGCTGCTGGCCATCGTCGCCGGCGCGGTGTGGGGCTCGTCGACGCTCACGGCGACCATCGCCATCGGCATCGCCGGCATCCCTTCCTTCATCCGGGTCACGCGCTCCGGCACGCTGCAGATTATGACGCAGGACTATATCGCGGCCGCCCGCATCTCACGCGTGCCGCCGGCGCTCATCGCGTGGCGCCACGTCCTGCCGAACCTCGGAGGCATCGTGGCCATCCAGGCCTCCGTCTACTTTGCGCTGGCCGTCCTCGCTGAAGCCGGCCTGTCCTACCTCGGCCTAGGCACCGCCCCGCCAACCGCCTCGTGGGGACGCATGCTGCACGACGCCCAACCCCTCCTGGCCACCCACCCCCTCCAGGCGCTGTGGCCCGGGCTGGCCATCGCCGGCACCGTCCTCGGATTCAACCTGCTAGGAAGCCATGCTGACCGTCACTGATCTGCGCGTGGGCCCTGTCGGCCCCATCTCCTTTTCCATCGCACCCGGCGAGCGCGTCGGCCTCATCGGCGATTCCGGCAGCGGCAAGTCCCTCACCGCCCTAGCCATCATGGGGCTTTTGCCCGATCACCTGCAGGCCACCGGCTCCATTAACTTCAACGGCCAGGAGCTGCTGGGCATGCGCGACCGTGACCTGCGCAAGCTGCCGCTGGCCATGGTCTTCCAAGAGCCCATGACCGCGCTCGACCCGCTGATGAAGGTGCCCGGCTTCAACCGCTTCCCGCACCAGCTCTCCGGCGGGCAGCGCCAGCGCGCGCTCATCGAGATGGCCATGGCCCGCCACCCCAAGCTGCTCATCTGCGATGAGCCCACCACCGCCCTGGATCCCTTCACCCAGGAGGAAATCCTCTCCACCATCGTGGATGCCGCGGACAGCGAAGACACAGCGCTGCTGTTCATTAGCCATGACCGGGACGTCGTCAAGCGCGTGTGCGACCGCGTCGTGCGCATCGGTGAGCTCACCACTCCCGACCTCACCCCGCCGCCCATGCCCAGCCTGGGCGAGCCCGTCATCGAGCTCAAGAACGTGGCCAAGACCTACCGCGGGGTGACCGCGCTGGACGACGTCTCCCTCACCGTCCGCGAGGGCGAGCGCCTCGGCATCGTCGGCGGTTCCGGCTCCGGCAAATCCACGCTGCTCAAGCTGCTCACGGGGCTAGCGGAGCCGACCTCGGGGACGGTGGCGGTGAAGAAGCGCGTGCACATGGTCTTCCAAGACCCTAAGGGCTCGCTCAACCCGCGCATGCCTATCTGGAAGATCGTGGCCGAGGGCGGCGGGACGCGCGAAGAAGCCGAGGCGGTGCTGCGGGAGGTCGGCATCGAGGGCTTCGAGCGCTATCCCCGGGACTTCTCCGGCGGGCAGCGCCAACGCATTTCGCTGGCGCGCGCTGTGGTGGGCAAGCCGGAGATTCTGCTGGCGGACGAGGCCGTCTCAGCGTTGGACGCCACCTCGCGGGCCCAGGTCCTCGAGCTTCTACAGCGCGTAACGAAGGATATGACGCTGGTTTTCGTCTCCCACGACATCGATGTCGTGCGCCACTTATGCCCCACAGTGGCGGTCCTGCAGGACGGCCGGCTCGTGGATCGCGGCGAAACGAGTAAGGTGTTCTCCCGATATGGAACACCCACTGCCGCAACGTCCTAATGCACTTCAGCTCTTTACCGCCTTTAACACCTCCGCGCGCCGCTGGCCCGGTGCCCTGCGCGCGGCGTTGGCGATCATTATCCCCGGCGGGATCGCTGTAGCGACGGGCCACCCGGATGCGGTGCTGCTCATTTCCGCCGGCGCCTTCTCCGTCATCTACGGCGAGGGGCACCCCTACCGCACGCGACGCCGCGTGATCCTCACCGCTGGCGGACTGCTCACGCTGGCGGCCACAGCCGGTTCCCTCGTCGGCGTGCATGGGCTGGCGCTGTCCGCGGTGTTTACGGTGGCTCTAGCAACCATCGGCGCGTTCGTGCAGAATGCGCTGCGGCTGCCGCCGCCGGGTTCCTTCTTCATCGTGATGGTGGCCGGCGGCTCCACGATGCTGCGTGGGGTCTCGCCGTGGGAGGTGGCCGCGTGGAGCCTGGCCGGCGTGTTGGCCAGCTACGTGCTGGGCATGCTGCCGCGTTTCCGGGATCCGCACGGCCCGGAGACCCGCGCGGTGGCCGCGCTGGAGAAGGCCGCCGATGCCTTCGTGAACTCCGATAGCGATTTCTTGGCTCGCCACCACCAGGCGCAGTCCGCCATCTCCACCGCCTGGCAAGCGCTTGCCGACGCCGGCGTCATCCGCGGCGGCCGCATCCGCCACCCCGCCCAAGCGGAGCTGGTGCACCGCGCGCTAGCCGCGCAGCAGCGCATCGTGGCTCACCACAAGCAGGTCGGCGGCAACTCGGATGAGCTCTCTGATTCCCCTACCTACGTGGACCCGGACCGCACCACCATCCCGCACACCAAGCCGACGATGCGCTACCGCTTCTACCGCGCCGCGGTGGGCAATTCCCACGCGGTGGTAACAGCGGAAAAGATCGCGCTCGGTGGCCTGGCCACCGCGTTCATTGGCATGGCGCTGGGGCTCAACCGCCCGGACTGGGGCGCGGTCTCGGTGCTCCTGCTCTTGCAGTGGGGGCCGGACCGGGTTCCGGGAACGATTCGCGGTGTGCAACGTATGCTGGGCTCCGTCTTAGGCGTGTGCGTCTTTGCGCTCATTGCCTCTTTCAGCCCGCACGGCTGGGGGTTGGTGCTCGCGCTGGCCTTCTGCCAGTTCTGCGCAGAGATTCTGGTGGTGAAGAACTACGCGCTGTGCGTTATCTTCTCCACGCCGCTTGCTTTGCTCATGGGCAATTCTTCGGAGCACATGGCCCACACCATCGGCTCGCGCATGGCGGAGATTGGACTCTCCGTGGTCGTGGCGATGCTCTTCCTGTGGCTGTGGAAGCCGCGCGCCCAGCTGACCAACCACTACCGCCTGCAAACGCGCTGCTTCGAGGCGATGGCCGCCCTGCTCGGCGCGCTACTCATCAAGACCCCCGAGGAAGCGCTGGCACAGCGGCGCGACCTGCACTACGAGCTACTCTCGGAGCGCCGCAGCATCCAGTCGCTGGCGACCAACCACTCCGATATCAGCGAGTTCTGGGAGCGCCACACCGCCTTGCAACCGGCCGGCTACTTCCTCTTAGATTTCTGCGTGGTCAATCCGCTGTCGCAGCCCAGCCGCGCGGAGCTGGACACGCTCATCGCGAAAATCACCGCAGCGGAAATGCGGTCCTAACCTCCTAGCACGGGCACCCCCGGTTGCCCGCGAATTATTTCACCGATAGCAACAGGTTCGGGTCGAGTACGTGTTCCTCCACGCGCTCGAAGCAAGCGAAGGCTTCCTCCAGCTCACGGACATTCTCATCAAAATTAGGCAGCGACATGGCATTCCAATCGACGCAGAAATAAGTGCCTTCATCCTAGCTCACACCACTGTCATTGTGCGCACCTGCGATAATGGTGAGGGTGAACACTCGAAAATCTACAGGTCCACCCGTTGGCATCTATCCTCACGACATGCACCCCGGCTTGGTTCCGGGTATCGGTGTGGAGGATCAACGCAACGCTTTCGCGCTCGATAAAATCACTTTCTTCACCACCGCCACCTTCGTCGTAGCTTTCATCATCTGGGGTATTAGCTCGCCAGAATCCGTCTCGGCCGCATCCTCCACCGCTTTTTCCTGGGCCATCACCAACGCCGGCTGGCTGCTCAACATCACCATGATGATGGCCGTAGCCACCATGCTCTACATCGGTTGCTCCCGCCTAGGCCGCATCAAGCTCGGTACCGATGACGAAGAGCCTGAGTTCGGCTGGTTTAGCTGGGTCGCCATGATGTTTGGCGCCGGCATCGGCGTCGGCATCTTCTTCTACGGCCCGTCAGAGCCGCTGTCGCACTACCTCACCCCGCCGCCGCACACCGTCGACGGCAACAGCGTCGAGGCCCTGCACCAGGCCATGGCCCAGGCGCACTACCACTGGGGAATCTCGCCCTGGGCGGCGTACGCCCTGGTCGGCGGAGCCATCGCCTATTCCTCCTACCGCCGCGGGCGCGTGCCTCTGGTGTCCTCCATTTTCAAGCCGCTGTTCGGCTCCCGCGATACCGACGGCCCGCTGGGCAAGCTTATCGACGTCCTCGCCCTCGTCGCCACGCTCTTCGGCACCGCCGCCACACTGGGTCTTTCCGCTATCCAGATCGGCCAAGGAGTATCCATCATCCGCGGCGCCGGCCCGCTGACCAACTCCGTGCTCATCGTGATCATTGCGGTCCTTGGCTGCGGCTTCATCATCTCGGCGGTCTCGGGTGTCTCCCGCGGCGTGCGCTATCTCTCCAATTTCAACATCACGGTGACACTCGGCTTGGTCATCTTTGTCTTCTTCACCGGTCCGACCTTGCTCCTGCTCAACCTCGTGCCCTCCGGCATCGTGACCTACATCGACCAGCTTTTGCCGATGATGGCCAAAGGCCTGTCCTGGGGAGATGAGACCATCGAGTTCCAGTCTTACTGGACCGCCTTCTACTGGGCATGGTGGATTGCCTGGACGCCGTTCGTCGGCATGTTCGTGGCCCGTATCTCCCGCGGCCGCACGCTACGCGAATTCACGGCAGTGACGGTCTTCGCTCCCTCCCTCATCCTCATTTTGGCCTTCACCATCTTCGGTGGCACAGCCATCACCTTTAAGCGCGAGAACCTGCCCAACTTTGATGGCTCCGCCTCCGGCGAGCAGGTTCTTTTCGCCATGTTCGACAACCTGCCGCTGAGCAGCATCACGCCCTTCATTTTGATCCTGGTGCTGGCGGTCTTCTTCATCACCTCCGCCGATTCCGCTTCGGTCATCATGGGAACCATGTCCTCCAAGGGAAACCCTGCCCCCAACAAGTTCATCGTCGTTTTCTGGGGCCTGTGCATGATGGGCATCGCTGTTGTCATGCTGCTGACCGGCGGTGAGGACGTGCTCACCGGCCTGCAGAACCTGACAATCCTGTCTGCCCTGCCTTTCTGCATCGTGCTGCTCGTCATGATGGTGGCCTTCATCAAGGACCTGCGCTCCGACCCGGTATTCATCCGCCGCGCCTACGCGCGTGCCGCGGTGGAAAACGCCGTTGTGCGCGGCATCGAGGAGCACGGCGATGACTTCGAGCTATCCATCGAGCACGCCGACGAGGGCCGCGGTGCCGGCTCCGACTTCGACTCCTCAGCGCACCGCTACACGGACTGGTACCAGCGCACCGATGAAAAAGGCGAGAATGTAGACTACGACTTCAATACCGATACCTGGGCCGACGGCTACGAGCCAGACACCGAGCAGAAGGAAAAATAAATGGGGTTGCCTGAAAACGTCGTCCTCGACGGCTACACCCTCATCGAGCAGCATGAAATCGACCACGAGTTTCTCATCAACGGCTCCCCGCTCACCGCGACAACTCCCGTTCTTTTCGCACTCAGCATCGGCGGCATGCTCCTCGTGGCCGCGAGCTTCTTTCTGCGCGGTACCCGCCGCTTTATCACCGGCCTCCTCGGCGCAGTGCTGACTCTCACGAAGCTGTGGTGGATGCCCATCGCGCTTGCCCGCCAGTTCGACGACGGCCAGGTCTTCGGCTATACGCTCAAGTACTACCCCCAATACTGGCCCGTAGCATCCATCATCGTGGTCGGCATCGCGTTAATCGGCCTGGTCTCCGCGTTTTTCTTCCGGCGCTAACGCGACTCCAACACCGCGATCGCAATGTGCACCCGATTGGTACCGCCCAGTTTGTCCAAGATGTGCTTGATATGGGTCTTAACCGTGGTCACGGAGACGTAGAGCTGTCCGGCAATCTCCTGGTTGTCTAGACCCTGGGCCACGAGTTGCGCCACGCTGTTCTTCCTGCGCCGCCGGCCGGGAATTGCGCACGGCGTGGTGTGGGACTTTGCCGTCTCCGGGCTCGCGGTGGAGCTCAATACAAACATGACCCACCTTCTCGCGCGCGGGCCTAGAGTGGCTGGACAGTGCGGGTTACGCTCCCTTCAATGAGGAAGTTCGGATACCGCCGGCGCGATCTCAGCGGTGGTCATCCGATTGGTATCCAACCCGCTCTCCCACTCGCTGTTCACCGGTCTTAGCGCCTATGGCCGATCCCAGAAACAGCCTGTGCGCTGGCTCATTGCCGCCATCGCGGTGCACGTGACGAACAACCTCTTCCCGTCGCTAAGCACCGCGTTCGACGACGCCATCTGGCCCCTCCTCGCCGGCATGGCTGTCGTGCTAGCCGTGTGGATAGCCACCATCTGGGGCGTTATTGCGCTGCGGAAGAAGGCGGCTGCACATCCAGCCCTGTCCCCTGCACCGGCGCGCGCATAGCCTTCGTCGCCGGGGAGGGATGGGCGTCCTCGGCGGCGAGGCGCTCAAAGGCCACCGCCGCCAAGGCCGCAGCTTGATCCCCCAGAACGGAATCATCGAAGCGCACCAGCGGCGAGTGGTTCCACTCGCGCATGTGCTCCGGGGTGTGCGGATCTCCCGTACCGAACCACATGAAGGTGCCCGGAACCTGGGATAACACCGCGCCGAAATCTTCCGAGGCCATCATCGGCGTATCCATGGTCAGCACGTTTTCCGCCCCGAACATCCCGGCCCACAACGACGCCGCGAACTGGTCCTCGCGCGGTGAGGTCTTCGTCGCCGAATACAAAACCTCAAAGTCCACCTTCGCGGTACAACGGTGCGAGGCCGCCACGGAGCTTGAGACCTCGATGATCATTTGGCGGACGGCATCGATGTGTTCGTCGCGAAGCACGCGCACCGTCGCGCCCAGCTCCGCCTTGTCCGGGATGACGTTGACCGCGCCGTCGCCCGCGCGCAAGTTGGTCACCGTGATGACAATCGGCGAGTTCGCGTCGAAGCGCCGGGTCAGCGCCACCTGCAGCGCCACCTGGATCTCCGCCAAGGCCGCGACGGGATCGATAGCATCATGTGGGCGCGAGCCATGCCCACCTTTGCCGTAGACGGTAATCCCTAGGTTGGACGACGAGGCCATCATCGGGCCGGCGATGTGGTGGAAGGTGCCCCGATCCTGCGGGCCGACGTGCAAACCGTAGGCGGCGATGGGGCGGCGGCCAGCAGCGTCGAGCACGCCCTCATCGATCATCGGCTGCGCACCACCCGGGCCCTCCTCGCCCGGCTGGAACATGAAGATGACATCGCCCAACAGCTCTTCGCGGTGGCGGCACAGCATCTTGACCGCGCCGATCAACCCCGCCGTGTGCAGGTCATGGCCACACGCATGCATGTTGTTATTCGTCGAAGCGAAAGGGCTGCCCGTCTGCTCGCGCACCGGAAGACCATCCATGTCCGCGCGCAGCAGCACCGAGACGGGACGCTCGCCGCGCTTCCCGCCGCGCAGCACCGCGACGACGGAGCTTAAGTCGCGCCCGAGCTGAATTTCCAAAGGCAAGCCTTTAAGAGCTTCGAGCACCTTCTCCTGCGTCCGCGGTAGGTGCAGCCCCACCTCCGGGTTCTGATGCATATCGCGACGGAACTCCTGCAACTCCGGAAGCAGCTCCCAGCCTTCCTCCACGAACACCTGGCTGGCCAACCGCTCTCCGAGCTTGGCGGAAACCATCGGAAGCGGTGGCAGTTGCTGACGGTGGCGCGGGGCCATCTTCATGGTGTCATCCTTTCCGAGCATGTGCGCCGAGCATACCGGAAACTGTATTAAAGTAACGGTCTATGAAGCTTCTCTCTGCGCTTTTGAGCAGCGCACTTCTCATGTCTTCTGCCCCTGCTTACCAGGAATCCAGCCGCGATGAGCAATCCTCTCGCTGGGGCGTGGACGCAACGTTCAGCATCCTCAACGCCATGGGTTCCTCCTCGCACCTTCTCACCGATTTGTTCACATCGGAACAGGAAGGGTATCCGTACCCGGTGGATGCGTCGATAAGCACGGCGTCCGTTGTCTCCCGCGCCCCGACCGATGAGCCTGGCCGGGAAAAGTGGCTCGTGGCCTCGCCGTCCATGGGACGTGAGATTCCCGTCGACGTCGTCCTCGGCAGCGGCGGCCCGGTGGTGTACTTCCTGGAAGGTGTCGACTCCCCGGAAACCTCCAACTGGATCACCAAGGGGCATCTGAAGCGCGTTTTCGGCGACTCCGACGCCAGCATCGTCATCCCCTCCCAAGGCGCTGGTTCCATGTGGACCGACTGGAACGAGGATGACCCCAAGTTGGGCCGCCACAAATGGAACACCTTCGTCACGCAGGAGCTCGCTCCGGTGGTTGAGGCAGAACTACATCACAACGACAAACGCGGACTCATCGGCTTGTCGATGGGCGCGTCCGGCGCGGTCATGATGGCCAACAACCACCCGGGGTTCTTCGATGCGGTGGCGGGAATTTCCGGTTGCTATTCCACGACGAGCACGGTGGGTCAAGGAACGGTTGACCTGACGGTGGGCAGCCTCGGTGGCAACCCGCGGAACATGTGGGGCCCGCACGGCTCGCCGGACTGGCTGCGCAATGACGTGATGGCTCACCCGGAGGGGCTGCGCGGGACGACGCTCTATCTTTCCGCTGCCACTGGCGCATGGACGGATGAAGAGATGGCGGCCTACCCTAACAAATCCCTCGATGATCGCATCGGCGGCACCCTGCTGGAGGCCGGCTCAAAGCGGTGCACGGAGGAGTTTTCCGCCGCGCTTGACGACGCCTCCCTCCCCCACACCACCGACTACCTCGACTCCGGGGTGCACGACTGGGTGATGTTTGGCAAGCAATTGCAGCCGGCGTGGGATGCGATTAAACCGGCGCTGTACTAGCGACGACCCCACCGCCCAAGCCTGTCGGCCCGAAAGGCTCTCCCCTTTCTGAGGCCTATCTCCCGTCCCCCCAGTCACCGTTCAGCCAGCCCTAGCCAACCCTCTCTCCGCCCTTGGTCGGTGTTTCATCCCGTCTGTGAGCAGGTTATTTGCTCTTCCGGTTGCGGGGTTGCTAGTGCTGTTTTAGTCT
>NZ_KV811635.1:0-260 GCF_001813175.1 Corynebacterium sp. HMSC069E04
AAAAACTTTCCAACCACCACACTAAAGGCAGTTCATATCCGGTATTAGACCCAGTTTCCCAAGCTTATCCCAGAGTGCAAGGCAGATCACCCACGTGTTACTCACCCGTTCGCCACTCGAGTACCAGTGCAAGCACTGGCCTTTCCGTTCGACTTGCATGTGTTAAGCACGCCGCCAGCGTTCGTCCTGAGCCAGGATCAAACTCTCCACAAAAAAGGCCGTGAAAAGCCCAAACCTAGACAAACAGACAAACCAAACCG
>NZ_KV811636.1:0-66809 GCF_001813175.1 Corynebacterium sp. HMSC069E04
TAAAACAGCACCAGCAACCCCGCAACCGGAAGCAGAAACCGCCTGCTTACCGGTGGGCAAAACGCCAACCGCGGAGGCAAGAGAATGCGAGGTTAGTAGGTGCCGCAAGGCGAACGTAGGCGGTGAGTAAGCCCGCTCGCCGCGCGCGGCGGCCTAGACGGTAGCGTTGCGGACCTTCGTGAAGTGAACCTTGTACCGCGTATCCACATCCACGTCCGGGAAGGCCGCGCGGAAGTCGCGGTCATTGACCTCAATGGCATCCTTGATGCGCAGCAGCGGGGTATCGGGATCCGCTAGCACCTCATACTGCAACGTCGGCCGCGAGCGGTCGTAGGCTACCAGCCGCGATACTTTCTCCACGCCCTCAATGTCAGCGAGAGTATCCGCTACCGCCCCTGCAATCGCGGGCATCTCCGTCTTAATCGCACCCTCCTCATTCGATTCCTCCGAGGGCATCGAATTAAAGCGATGATGGCGCAGGTTGCTTATCACCAGCCACAGGCCGGTGAGGGCACAGATGATCGTCGCCAAGCCCAGCGCAAAAGGCCACCAAGACTGCCCAGGCAGACCCGCCCACGTGTCGTGGTCCACCCACGAGGCCAAGTACGTAGCGAAAGGCACGTCGAAGTGGATGAGAATCGGCCACACGCCCAAAGCTATGAGCAGGATTCCCAACACCGCAAGTATCGCGCGGTCCACACCCGCAAGCTTCTTAGACATTGGCGATGTCCTCCTGTTCATTCTCAATCACCACGGTAACCTCCGGCGCTGGCGTGATAGCCGCCAGCGCCGCCGTCACCGCTTCAGTCACGCGCTCCTTAAGCTGCGCATCATCGGCATCGCCCGTGGCCGTGACCGTGATACGGGAGCGCTCCTTGGTGATCTTGGCCCGACTCCGCGCCGCCGTCGTTCCCGGCACCCGACGCGCCGTTGCCGACGCCACCCGTGCAATATCCACCGCGCGCAGCCACATCGACGCATCCTCGGAGCCAATCCGCACGTGCGTTGTCTTCCGCGGCGCACACGCCGCCCACAACAGAATCAACCCGACGAAGATCGCCACGCCCCCGGCCACAAGCATCCATGTATGGATCTCCGGCGAGGACATCACGTCGATGAAGGGCTGCAGCCACGAGGTTGCGCCCTCGTTGGCACCTGCCACCCAGGCCTCACGCCCCACGATGACGGCGGCCGCGAGCAGCAGGATGCCCACGATGATGGTCCACCCCCGCGCCGGTGGGGAGGCTTTCGGGCGTTGGCCAAAGCCAGCGGGCAGCGAGTTCTCACTCATGTTGACCTCCTTCGCGGATGGTGATGGCGCGCAGCGGCACCGGACGTGGAACGTCTACCTGGCGTGTGAACTCGGCCGAGGGCCGAATCGCAATTGGGCGAAGCTGAAGCGGCTTGGCATGCGGGACGCGAAGCGGAGAAGTATGCGGAAGGTCCACGCCGCGCGGTTCAACCGGGCGGGGCACTTCGACGTGGCGCAGCGCGAACTCCCGTGGCGCAGGCACCGAGCGGACCTGTACCGGCGCAGGATCCGTGACTGCGCGCAGCGGCTGCGGTTCGGCCGTGTGGATGGGGCGCAGCTTGTCGTAGCGATTCTCGCCAGGGCCGAAACCTTCCGTGCGCACCTTAACGTCCGCAGGCTTGCCGACGCCCCTCACCCGCACCGCCTCCGGCACCCTCACCGTGCGTACAGGGACCGGCGCAGGGGCCGACACTTGGCGCACCGCGGCGCGCTGGCTTACGTCCACCGGCTTCACAGCGCGCTCCGGAACAATCGCCGGAATCTGCGCCGGCAGTGGCGCGCGTGTCTCGACCGCCAGCGCGGTTGTACGCTCGCCTGGGACCGCACCGCCCACCGTTACGTTGACGCGAGTGGTGCGAAAACCTGTGAAATCGCGGACTGCCTCGCGGATTGCCGTGCGGACTGCCTTCGCCACCTCGGTGACGGGGGAGGGCCAGTACACAGCGATGTCGACATCCACCGCCACCATCTGCGTATCCGGATCCATTTGCGCCATCACGCGCGGAAAGGCGCGGCCGGCGAGGCCGGCTAATTTGGCGTCGACAGCCGCGGTCCCCGGCACGCTCGCAATGGCGGCGTTAATGACCTTCTCCATCGCGCGCAGGGAAAAGCGGGTTCGCCCGAAGAGGGCGACCCCGGTTGATTCGGTGCTCACTAGCCTCGGCCTCTATCCTGGCCGACCACGCCCTTCCACACCGCGGTGAGGTCAATGCGGCCGTCGAAATGCGCGCCGATGACGCCGCCGACCGCGGCAAGCAAGACCGCGAGCGCGACGTACCACACGCCGAGGTAGATGAAAAAGGCCAGAACCAAGCCGGCGATCACGCCGAGGGAGGTGTAGTTCTTCATGGTTTTCCTTTAGTTCTGTATGTCGGTTCCTTTTAGATCGCGTCGTCGAAGACCACGTCTACGCGGCGCACTGCGGGCCAGGTGGCGCGGACGGTGGTGCGGGTGACGTCGCCAAGCTCGGCGAGTGGTACGCCTGCGCTGACATCAACGACAATGTGCAGCTCCAGGTGCGTGTCATCCTGCGGGCTGGGGCGGCGGATGCCGTGCACGCGCTCACCGGGAAAGAGCAGCGCGACCTCCCCGAATCGGCCGGGCGAGAGCTTGGCGACGCCCCTCAGATCCGTCACCGCCGCCGCTATGGACGTGGCAAGGGGGAGGGTGAGCTCGGCAGAGGTCACGTTATGCCTGGCCCTGGGTAACCGCCGGGGTTGCCTCGGCGGACTCGTCCTCTTCCTTCGGTAGCTTGACGTCGTGGACGACGACGTCGACGCGGTCGACGGACAGGCCGGTCATGCGCTCGACCGCATTCATGATGTTGCGGCGAATGGCTTCGGCGAGCTCGTGGATGGCCACGCCGTATTCGGCGATGATGGCGATATCGATGGAGGCGGTGCCGTTGTTCACCTCGACGCTCACGCCCTGGCGGACGTCCTCGGAAGCGCCGAAGGATTCGCGGATGGAGCCCATCATGCGGGCGCCACCGCCGCCGAGGGCGGCGACGCCGGAAACCTCGCGGGCGGCGATGCCGGCGATCTTGGACACAACGACATCATCGATGCGGGTGGTGCCGAAATCGGTCTCTAGGTTCTTGTTGCGCTCCGGGGCAGGGGCCGGGGTGGCGTCGTTCGCCGGGGCGGTCTGCTCGGCGACGTCCTTGGGGGTGGTGTTTTCAGCCATGGTGGATCCCTCTCATTGTGTAGTTGATGTAGGTATGTATCTACGTCACGAGCTTAACCGCGAACGCGGTCCGCGGGGCGGCGGAGAGTCAATCCTTGGCCAAAACGTGATGTTACCCACTGTTTCTACATAAGTTTGGAAAACGCGAGGTTACGTGCTTAAATACAGGGGTTGCTTTAACACAGCGACGTAACCACAGGCTTCAGCTTGTAGGGCGTTGTTGCTGGTAAGGCGAACATGACACCTTTGTTGTGGAGTTCTTTTAGAGCTACACGCGAAGGTCATCCGATCGGGCTAGGTCCGCGCTTGAGCAGAGACAATCCCGAGAAGATGGACCGGAGAAGGGGCATGGCAAATAAACAGCGGCAGTATATGAATAAGACTTTGGTTGCGGATCATTGAGATCTAACGCCCCAGTCTTCTTCCTATTTACTTTGACTACGGGTCTTGTACCCCGTCACGAGCACTGCACTCTGGGCTTTTGCCTTAAGTCGCTCTCGTGGTCGTCATGACAGTCAGACAACTGGCGTTGAGCCATGGCTTCCAGCCCGGACAACGTTATAGAGAAATCGAGAAGCAATTTCCCACCGCTTCACGCCCCGGATACGCCGGGAATGTGAAAGTGGGGAAGCGAGGAAGAGGATAAGCGTGGCGGGACAAAAAATCCGCATTCGGCTGAAGGCCTACGACCACGAGGCCATCGACGCTTCTGCTAAGAAGATCGTCGAGACCGTTACCCGTACGGGTGCTCGTGTTGTCGGCCCGGTGCCGCTCCCAACCGAGAAGAACGTATACGCCGTTATTCGTTCTCCGCACAAGTACAAGGACTCTCGCGAGCACTTCGAGATGCGCACTCACAAGCGCCTCATCGACATTCTCGACCCGACCCCGAAGACCGTTGACGCCCTCATGCGCATCGACCTTCCGGCAAGCGTCGACGTGAATATCCAGTAAGCGATCGACACAACGTATTTGGTGGAGAACAAACAATGAGTGAAAACGAGATCAAGGGAATTCTGGGCACCAAGCTCGGCATGACCCAGGTCTTCGACGAGGAGAACCGCGTTGTGCCGGTGACCGTCGTCGAGGCTGGCCCGTGCGTGGTTACCCAGATCCGTACGAAAGAAACCGATGGCTACAACGCCATCCAGATTGCCTTCGGCGAGAAGGACCCGCGCAAGGTCAACAAGCCTGCAACCGGTCACTTCAAGAAGGCTGGCGTGACCCCGCGCCGTTACGTCGCTGAGATCCGCATGGACGACACCTCCGCATACGAGGTCGGCCAGGAGGTCAAGGTGGACATCTTCGAGGGCGTGTCCTTCGTTGACGTTACCGGCACCACCAAGGGTCACGGCTACGCTGGCGCCATGAAGCGCCACGGCTTCGCAGGCCAGGGCGCTGCCCACGGTAACCAGGCTGCTCACCGCCGCGTTGGTGGCATTGGTGGCGCTTCGTTCCCGGGCCGCGTCTTCAAGGGTAAGCGCATGGCTGGCCGCATGGGCCAGGACCGCGTGACCACCCAGAACCTGAAGATTCAGAAGATTGATGCCGAGTCCAACCTGCTGCTCATCAAGGGTGCTATCCCGGGTGCGCGCGGTGGCCTCGTCACCGTTAAGACCGCAGTGAAGGGCGGTGCACACGCATGAGCAACCTCAAGCTAGACGTCCAGACCGCTGACGGTAAGACCAACGGCACCGTTGAGTTGCCGGCCGAGCTCTTTGACACCGAGGCATCCATTGCTTTGATGCACCAGGTAGTCAACGCACAGCTCGCTGCTGCTCGTCAGGGTACCCACAAGACCAAGACTCGCGGCGAGGTCCGCGGCGGTGGTCGCAAGCCGTTCCGTCAGAAGGGCACCGGCCGCGCCCGCCAGGGCTCCATCCGTGCGCCTCACTACACCGGTGGTGGCACCGTGCACGGCCCGGTCCCGCGTGACTACTCCCAGCGCACCCCGAAGCGCATGATCAAGGCTGCTCTCTACGGCGCACTGTCTGACCGTGCACGTAACGAGCGCATCCACGTCATCGAGGAGCTCGTCCCGGGCCAGACCCCGTCCACCAAGCAGGCCAAGGCTTTCATCGAGCGCCTCACCGACCGCAAGAATGTTCTTCTGGTCATCGGCCGCGAGGACATCAATGCTCGCCGCAGCGCCAACAACCTGCCGAACGTCCAGATCCTGGACGCCGGCCAGCTGAACACCTACGACGTCCTCTACTCGGACGACGTTGTGTTCTCCGTTGAGGCTCTGCACACCTTCGTCGAGCGCGCTACCGGCGCCGCCGAGGAAGCTAAGGAGGAGAAGTAATGGCTAAGCTCGCTAACCCGCGCGACGTCATCATCGCACCGGTTGTGTCCGAGAAGTCCTACGGCCTGATGGAACAGAACGTCTACACGTTCTACGTCTCCACGGACTCCAACAAGACCCAGATTAAAGATGCCGTCGAGCAGATCTTCGGCGTGAAGGTTGCTTCCGTGAACACCGTGAACCGTGCAGGCAAGCGCAAGCGCACCCGCACCGGCTACGGTCAGCGTAAGTCCACCAAGCGCGCCTACGTGACGCTCCGTGAAGGCAGCGACTCCATCGACGTCTTCGGCGCAGGCGCTTAAGCCCCACCGAAGAGCCGAAAGGAAAAGGAAGAATTATGGCTATTCGTAAGTACAAGCCGACAACTCCGGGTCGCCGCGCATCCTCCGTGTCCGAGTTCGAGGAAATCACTCGCTCGACCCCGGAGAAGTCCCTGCTGCGCCCGCTGAGCAAGACTGGTGGTCGTAACAACTACGGCCGCATCACCACCCGCCACATCGGCGGTGGCCACAAGCGCCGTTACCGTCTGATCGACTTCCGTCGTACCGACAAGGACGGCATCCCTGCAAAGGTCGCACACATCGAGTACGACCCGAACCGTACCGCCAACATCGCCCTCCTGCACTACGCAGATGGCGAGAAGCGCTACATCATCGCCCCGAAGGGCCTGAAGCAGGGCACCATCGTCGAGGCTGGTCCGAACGCGGATATCAAGGTTGGCAACAACCTGCCGCTGCGCAACATCCCGACCGGTACCACCATCCACGCTGTGGAGCTCAAGCCGGGCGCTGGCGCTAAGCTGGCCCGCTCCGCTGGTGCCTCCATCCAGCTGCTGGGTAAGGAAGGCAAGTACGCCATCCTGCGTATGCCGTCCTCCGAGATCCGTCGCGTCGACATCCGTTGCCGCGCCACCGTCGGTGAGGTTGGCAACGCTGACCAGATGAACATCCGTTGGGGCAAGGCCGGCCGTATGCGCTGGAAGGGCGTCCGCCCGACCGTCCGCGGTGTCGTTATGAACCCGGTTGACCACCCGCACGGTGGTGGTGAGGGTAAGACCTCGGGTGGTCGCCACCCGGTGTCGCCGTGGGGCCACAAGGAAGGCCGCACCCGCAACCCGAACCGTTACTCGAACAACATGATCGTGCGCCGTCGTCGCCCGAACAAGAAGCGCTAAGAGGAGGTAAACAATGCCACGCAGCCTTAAGAAGGGCCCGTTCGTCGATGAGCACCTCCTCAACAAGGTTGATGCTCAGAACGAGGCCGGCACCAAGCAGGTCATCAAGACCTGGTCTCGCCGCTCCACCATCCTGCCCGACTTCATCGGTCACACCTTCGCCGTCCATGACGGCCGCAAGCATGTGCCGGTGTTCGTCGAGGACTCCATGGTTGGTCACAAGCTCGGTGAGTTCGCACCCACCAAGACCTTTAAGGGTCACGTCAAGGACGACAAGAAGGGACGTCGATAAGCGATGAGTGACACCATCACCTCCGCATCCGCAACGGCTCGCTACGTCCGCGTTACCCCGATGAAGGCACGCCGCGTCATCGACTTGGTCCGCGGTAAGTCCGTAGCCGAGGCACTTGCAATCCTGAAGTACGCTCCGCAGGGCGCCGCTGAGCCGGTTGCCAAGGTTGTTGCATCCGCAGCTGCCAACGCTGAGAACAACTTCGGTCTGGACCCGCGCACCCTGGTCATCTCCGAGGCTTATGCCAACGAGGGGCCGACCATGCGTCGTTTCCAGCCGCGCGCACAGGGCCGCGCATTCATGATTCGTAAGCGCACCAGCCACATCACCGTGGTTGTCGAGAGCCAGAAGGAAGGGGCCAAGTAATGGGCCAGAAGATCCATCCTCACGGCCTACGTTTGGGCATCACTTCCGACTGGAAGACCCACTGGTACGCCGATAAGGACTACGCAAACTACGTAGCCGAAGACATCAAGATCCGCGAGTACCTGGAGAAGGGCCTCGACCGCGCCGGCATCGCCGACGTCGTCATCGAGCGCACCCGCGACCGCGTCCGCGTGGACATTCACACCGCCCGCCCGGGCATCGTGATTGGCCGCCGCGGCGCTGAGGCTGACCGCATCCGTCGTGAGCTGGAGAAGCTCACGGGCAAGATGGTTGCCCTCAACATCCTCGAGGTCAAGCAGGTCGACGCCAACGCAACCCTGGTTGCACAGTCCATCGCGGAGCAGCTGGTTAACCGCGTCGCATTCCGTCGTGCAATGCGCAAGGCTATTCAGTCCGCTATGCGCCAGCCGCAGGTCAAGGGCATCAAGATTCTGCTGTCCGGCCGCCTGGGCGGTGCAGAAATGTCTCGCGTTGAGCGCTACCACGAGGGTCGCGTTCCGCTGCACACCCTTCGCGCCGAAATCGACTACGGCACCGCAGAGGCCCACACCACCTTCGGCCGCATCGGCATCAAGGTGTGGATCTACAAGGGTGACGTTGTCGGTGGCGTCCGCGAGTCCGAACAGAACGCTCCGGCGCAGGGCCGCGGCCGCGGTGACCGTAACGGTCGCTCGCGTCGTGGTGGCCAGCGTCGCCAGCGCGCACAGCAGAAGCAGGAGGGCTAATCCATGCTGATTCCTAAGCGCGTCAAGTACCGTCGCCAGCACCGCCCGACCCGCTCGGGTGTGTCCAAGGGCGGTAACCGCATCAACTTCGGTGACTACGCTATCCAGGCTCTTGAGCCGGCGTACATCACCAACCGCCAGATTGAGGCCGCACGTATTGCCATCAACCGCCACGTCAAGCGTGGTGGCAAGGTGTGGATCAACATCTTCCCGGACCGTCCGCTGACCCAGAAGCCGCTCGGCGTGCGTATGGGTTCCGGTAAGGGTCCCGTCGAGAAGTGGGTTGCCAACGTTAAGCCGGGCCGCATCCTCTTCGAGATGACCTACCCGAACGAAGCTACCGCCATCGAGGCTCTGCGCCGCGCCGGCCAGAAGCTTCCGTGCAAGGTCCGCATCATCAAGAAGGAGGACCAGTTCTAATGGCTACCGGTACCCCCGCCCACGAGTTCCGTGAGCTCGACAACGCTGAGCTGGAGAACCGCCTGAAGGATGCGAAGGAAGAGCTCTTCAACCTTCGCTTCCAGAAGGCCACCGGCCAGCTGACCAACAACCGCCGCATCGGCACGGTTAAGCGCGACATCGCCCGCATCTACACCGTTCTGCGCGAGCGCGAGCTGGGCCTGTCCGTTGCTCCGGGAGCTGAGGCTTAATCATGAGTGAGGCAAACGTGAACACTAAGAAGGAAAAGGGCGCTCGCAAGACCCGCACCGGCATCGTTGTCTCCGACAAGATGAATAAGACCATCGTTGTCGAGCTCGAGGACCGCAAGCAGCACGCCCTCTACGGCAAGATTATGCGCACTAACAAGAAGGTTAAGGCGCACGACGAGAACGAGACCGCCGGCATCGGCGACCGCGTTCTCATCGCCGAGACTCGCCCGCTGTCCAAGGACAAGCACTTCCGTCTCGTCGAGATCGTTGAGAAGGCTAAGTAATATCTAGCCCTCTTCGATATCAATGACCCCTACGTTCACCGTGGGGGTCATTTTTTCTGCCCCCTACCGGGCTGAATCGGCGCAACACAGCACAGGCTGGCTAGGGGAATGCTCTCCGATTTTATCCGGCTGCGCTGCAGGAACGTGCTAGGGTTAGGCCGTTCATCTCCTGAAAGGTTTAACGCCGTATGTCCGCGTTCTCTCGCTCTCTGCTTACCCTTGTCTGCGTTTCCTCCGTAGCGGCCCTCGTCGGTTGCGCCGCAGAGGAGCCGGCCCCCGTTGCTGCCGACGCCCCGGCTGTGGACTCCGCCGCGGACGTTTCACCTACGCAAGCTAAACCGGAGTCGGCGGCGCAGCCCCAGCCCAGCACCGAAGCTGCCGGACCCAAACCGACGCTTCCGGCGGGCTACTCGCCTGGTGCCGGTAAATCTGGCACCGCCGAGGTCACGAAGACACCTGCACCCAACGATGGAAACAATGCCGAGGCGGACACCTCCGTCACCAGTGGCATCGAAAAGTGCGAGTACCGGAAGGATCGCGTTGCCAGTGAGGGCAATCCTGCCGATGCTCCCACCACGGTGTCAGGCACTGTGCACAAGGCCAAAGCAGGCGACCTCGATGGTGGCGTGCCAGGCATTGTCGTGTCCGATTACGCCTCGACAGAGGTCTGGTTCTTGGCCTTGGATGCGCCCACCACCTTGAGCGGATATAAGAGTGGCAGCCCGTCACGGAAAACGTTGACCTTTTCCGGCAAGAGTTGCATTGGGCTCGTCGAGAAAAGCGCGTGGGCAGGCTACGAGGGCAAGCACGTCACCTTGCCCTTTGAACCCGACCGCGGCTGGTGGCAAAGCGATACGAGCGTTCCTATGGGTGCGCTGTACGTGGACTACACCCCAGACGAAGTCCTCTAGGGAACGCGTGCTCTGAATCGGGCGGCGAACCCGGGGGCGGAAGCCTCCAAGAGTCTAGCGTGTGCCCCGGTGCGTGAGTGCAATGGCGAGACAGAACGCGCTCAACACCGCGCCTACCGCGAGAAGGAACGTGCCGATACGGTAGGGCGTGGCGCTCACCAGGTCGATGGTGTTATAAATCCGCAGCCACACCAACCAGCCAGCGATGAGCGCAGCGCTGGCTACCGCCGACAGGGCTCGTAAACCGCGGGTGGGGCGCTGGGAGGGGGAGAAGGCGTGGTAGGAGGCGTCGACAAGCGTGAGTGCGGCGAGCACCACCGACGCCCACGCCGCAAGCGGCACCGGTAGTAGTGCTGCAGCGCCGAAGAGCACCGGCAGGATGAAGGCCACGGCCACCAGCACGAAGAGCAGGCCGTGCAGGACGCCGGCGCGCAGTGGATAACTCACAGGCGCTCCTCCACCTCAGAAAGCGTGGGCGGCTGCGCGCCCGTGCGGGACACCGTAATGGCTGCGGCCGTCGCCGCAAAGCGCAGGATTTCCCGCCACTCCTCGACGCCCAGCGCATCAATATCCCGCTCCACCACCTGGCTCAAGAGCGCGGCCATGACTGTGTCGCCCGCGCCGATGGTGTCCGCCACCTCTACCGTGACCGGCGGGACCTGCACCGATACCGAATCTGTGCGCACACTGAGCCCCTCCGCGCCACGCGTGGTTACGACCACAGGCACTTGTGCCAGCGCGTCCTCACCGAGGAACTCAACTTCTTCCTCACTCAGCTTCAGCAGCGTGACGTGCGGCAGCAAGGACAGCAAGAACTCACGGTGCGCCGGGGTGGCGAAGAAGGGGCGGATGTTGGGATCCAAGGCCACTTTCGTGCCCTGTGCCGCAAGCTCCTGAAGCAGCGCGGCATAGCGGGATGCGCCAGGCTCCAAGGCGAGGGAGACGGTGCCGAAGCAGGCCCAGGGGACGTCGGCAAGCACAGGCTCCACCAGGCGGTCCGCCGTGCCCTCCGTATAGAAAGAATAGGTGGCCGACCCGTCCTCCCCGATATTGCAGACCGCTAGTGTTGTGGGCTCGTCACCGCGCTGCACGAGCGAGGTATCGACGCCCTCTTCAGCAAGGCGTTCAATCAGCGCCTGCCCGAATGCATCCCGCGAGAGACGCGACTGAAATCCCACGTTTGCACCCAAACGCCCCGCCGCGACCGCTACGTTGAAGGGGCCGCCACCCAAGGCCGGGGTTAAGTCCGCCAGCTGTCCGCGTCCCCGTGGTACGAGGTCAACGAGGCCTTCGCCACACACCATAATGTCCATGGACCCCATACTATCGAGAGCATGAACTACCGTCCGCTTTTCCACCTCTCTCCGCCCTCCGGCCGCCTGAACGACCCCAACGGAGTTTTCATCGACGGCGATAACCTGCATGTTTATTATCAGCACGACCCCTGCTTCCCCCACGCGGCAAAGCAGACGGGCTGGGGGCATGCCGTGGCTTCCTTGAGCGAGGCGAAACCCTGGCGGCACTACCCGGACGCGCTGTACCCCATCCGTGAGCACGACGCCCACGGTTGTTACTCGGGTGGTGCGGTGGTCGACGGCGAGGACGTCTGGCTGTTTTATACCGGCAACCTGAAGCGCGAAGGCGTGCGGATTCCCTCGCAGA
The DNA here is from genome assembly GCF_001813175.1 of Corynebacterium sp. HMSC069E04. Taxonomy (NCBI): domain Bacteria; kingdom Bacillati; phylum Actinomycetota; class Actinomycetes; order Mycobacteriales; family Corynebacteriaceae; genus Corynebacterium; species Corynebacterium sp. HMSC069E04. The sequence goes on from NZ_KV811636.1 coordinate 11,608, forward strand.
ACCGCGTCCGCGCAGTCGATGCGGGTGGTCCGGAGGGCGGCCTGTACGAGCACGATCCCGCGAATCCACTCATCAATGGGCCCGCGGAGGGCTTCACGGGGCATTTTCGCGATCCCCAGATCACCTGCGATAAGGACGGCTGGCGCATGGTGCTCGGCGCCCAGGCGGAGGATGAAACGGGGCACGCCGTGCTCTACCGTTCTACAGATCTGGCGCAGTGGTCCTTCCAAGGTCCGCTCACCTTTGATACCTCGGGCGCTGAGCCGGGCCTCAGCCCGGACCTGGTGCCGGGTGGCTACATGTGGGAATGCCCCAACCTCGTCACTATGTGTGACCGCGCGACGGGGGAGGACAAGGACGTCCTAGTCATCTGCCCGCAAGGTCTTGAGCCGGTGCTTGCCGACGGCACCACGCACTATGCCTCCTCCGACCAGTGCGGCTACCTCGTGGGCCGCTTGGAGGGAACGGTTTTCCACGTCGAGCGCGGCTTCAGCGAGCTGGACTATGGCCACCAGTTCTATGCGCCGCAGCTGGTGGAAAAGGATGGCGAGGCCATCATGCTGGGCTGGATGGGGCTGCCCGCGCAGGATGACACCCCGACGGTTGCGAAAGGCTGGGTCCACACGCTCACCTTGCCGCGGCGCGTGTGGCTGGAGGATGGCTGGTTGCGCCAGGCGCCGCTGTGGTCCGTGCCGGCGGGGCCGGCACGAGAGGGGTTCGGTTCTGTAGCAACGCTGACGGCCGGCGAGGGAACGTATGTGCTTATCGACGACTCCGGTGCCGACGCTTTCCGCGTCACCTACGGCGAGGGAAAGCTGCGGCTTAACTCTGGTGAAGATGAGCGCGTCGTGTCCTGCCCGGCGGGTTCTGTGGAGCTCATCGCGGATGGCTGCGCGGTAGAAGTCTTCGCGGGCGATGGGCGGATTGCGGGGGCGTCGGCAGTCTTTGGTGCCAGCGACGCTCGCTGGCGCGGTTGGGAGGCCCGTTAGGGTGTGAACTTTCCTATATTTGCGCCCGATTGCTTGGCTTTATGTTGAGTGACGTGTCTAATAAGAGGTGACACTGTTAAATTCATCTCACTCTCCGAGGAGGCACGCCGGAATGGATCACTCACAGGTCGCGGCGCGAATACTCTCAGCCATCGGCGGCGAAGACAACATCGTGGCGCTGGCGCACTGCGCCACCCGCCTGCGGATGGTGCTCAAGGACAGCAAGAAGGTCGACAAGGCCGCGCTGGAAAATGATCCGGACCTCAAGGGCATCTTTGAGGCCGGGGGCATGTTCCAGGTCATCGTCGGACCGGGCGATGTCAACATCGTCTTCGACCAGCTCAACAAGATAACCACCAAGGACATCGCGGTGTCCACGGACAAGCTCAAGGACATTGCCGCCGACTCCGGCAACTGGTTCTCCCGCGCGGTAAAGGTCCTCGCGGATATCTTCGTACCGCTCATCCCGATTCTGGTCGGCGGCGGTCTGCTCATGGCGCTCAACAACGTGCTGACAGCCAATGGCCTGTTCGGCGAGCAGTCCGTCATTGAGATGTTCCCTGCCATGGCGGATGTCGCCGGGCTCATCAACCTCCTGGCGTCCGCGCCGTTTGCCTTCCTGCCCATCCTGGTGGGCTTCACCGCCACCAAGCGCTTCGGCGGCAATGAGTTCCTCGGCGCCGGCATGGCCATGGCCATGGTGATGCCGGACCTAGTGAACGGCTACCAAGTGGCCGCGACCATCGAGGCGGGCGAGATGTCCTACTGGAACATCTTCGGCCTCGACGTGGCCCAGGCGGGCTACCAGGGTTCCATCCTGCCGATTCTGGTCATCGCGTGGATTCTGGCCACGATTGAGAAGTTCCTGCACAAGCACCTCAAGGGCACGGTGGACTTCATGCTCACCCCGCTGCTCACGCTGCTGGTGACGGGCTTTATCACCTTCATTGCGGTCGGTCCTGTTCTGCGTACTGCCGGCGACATGCTCGGCGCAGGGCTCAACAACCTCTACACCTTCGCCGGCCCGGTGGGCGGCTTCATCTTCGGTTTGTTCTACTCGCCGATCGTCATTACCGGCCTGCACCAGTCCTTCCCGCCGATTGAGACGATGTTGTGGAACGAGGGCGGTTCCTTCATCTTCGCGGTGGCCTCCATGGCTAACATCGCCCAAGGTGGCGTGGCCTTGGCGGTCTACTTCCTTGCTCGCTCTGAGAAGCTCAAGGGCTTGTCCGGTGCCTCGGGTGTCTCCGCACTCTTCGGTATTACCGAGCCTGCCATCTTCGGTGTGAACTTGCGCTTGCGCTGGCCTTTCTACATCGGCATGGGCGCTTCCGCAGTGGCCTCGACGTTCATTGCGCTTCTCGACGTCAAAGCCACCGCCCTCGGTGCCGCCGGCTTCATCGGCTTCGTCTCCATGCGTCCCGAGGATTACACGCAGTTCTTCATCTGCGCCTTTACGTCTTTGATCCTTTCCTTCGGCGTGGCCTTTGTATATGGCCGCTACCTGATTGCGAAGAATGGTTCCATCGACCCCGATGAGGTCGGTGCTGCCGGCACCGGCGTGGGTGGCGCGGTTCCTGCCGCCACCGCTGACCCGAATGCCTACCGCGTGGCTTCCCCGCTGGCTGGTAAGGCCATCGCCTTGGAGTCGGTCTCCGACCCGATGTTTGCCGCTGGAAAGCTGGGCGCGGGCGCGGCCATCGAGCCGACCGAGGGGCGCCTCGTCTCCCCGATTGACGGCAAGGTTACCGTCACCTTTCCTTCCAAGCACGCGTATGCCGTGCGTGGCAAGGATGCTGACGGCAACAACGTGGACATTCTCATGCACATCGGCTTCGACACCGTGAACCTGAAGGGCGAGCACTTCACCTCGCACGTGTCCAAGGGCGATGAGGTGAAGGCTGGTGACCTGCTGTGCGAGTTCGACATCGCAGCCATCAAGGCCGCCGACTACCCGGTGACCACGCCGGTCGTCGTGTCCAACTCGAAGAAGACAGGCCCGGTCCTGCCGGCCTTCGTCACGGGCGAGGAGATTTCCTTCGGCGATGCATTCCTTACCGTGGACCCGAAACCAGAACCTGCTGATGCGACAACCACCGCATCAGCCTCCAAGGCCTAGGAGTGCAGGCGCGAGCGAGGGGGATGCCGCATGGGAGCTCCGTCATGCAACCGGGCTGTGGGAAGCAGCGGGGCGTGCAATTTGGGGAAACAGTCTAAGGCATGCTTGAATGTATGGGTTGCATATGGCCGGTCGGTGCAGCGCGATGCGTTTCCGAATCGCCGCACCGAGACCCTTCGACCGCTGTGAACAGCGAGTTCGTCGCACAGCCTGTGCCACATAAGCAAGTAGACCAGGTGTGTCAAGGACGGAAATCTTGACGCACGTTAATCCAGGTCAGGAGACCCATAGTGATTCAGAAAGAATCGCGTCTGCGCGTCGCCGATAACTCTGGTGCACGAGAGATCCTCGTCATCCGCGTTCTCGGCGGCTCCGTTCGACGTTTCGCTGGCATTGGTGACATCGTCGTCGCCACTGTCAAGGAAGCCATCCCGGGTGGCAACGTAAAGGAAGGCGACATCGTCAAGGCCGTCATCGTACGCGCCAAGAAGGAGACCCGTCGCCCGGACGGCTCCTACATCGCATTCGATGAAAACGCCGCAGTTATTCTCAAGGGTGACAACGAGCCGCGCGGTACCCGCATCTTCGGCCCGGTTGCTCGCGAACTTCGTGACAAGCGCTTCATGAAGATCGTTTCTCTCGCACCGGAGGTGATCTAGTCTTATGAAGATTCATAAGGGCGATATGGTGATCGTTATTTCGGGCCCGGACAAGGGCGCGAAGGGCAAGGTCATCGAGGCATACCCGAAGCGTGACAAGGTCCTCGTTGAGGGCGTTAACCGCGTCAAGAAGCACGTTGCTAACTCCGCTACCGAGCGTGGCGCCGAGTCCGGCGGAATCGTTACCCAGGAAGCTCCGATCCACGTGTCCAACGTTGCGATCGTTGACTCCGAGGGCAACCCGACCCGCGTGGGCTACCGTTTCGACGAGAACGGCAAGAAGGTCCGCATCGCACGTAGCAACGGGAAGGACATCTAAAATGAGCGAGAACTACACTCCGCGTCTGAAGACCCGCTACCGCGAGGAAATCAAGAAGGCTCTGAACGAAGAGTTCAAGTACGAGAACGTGATGCAGATTCCGGGCGTCACCAAGGTTGTCGTCAACATGGGTGTGGGCGACGCTGCCCGCGACTCCAAGATGATCAACGGCGCTCTCGAGGACCTTACCGCTATCACCGGCCAGAAGCCGCAGGTGCGTCGCGCTAAGAAGTCCATCGCTAACTTCAAGCTCCGTGAGGGCATGCCCATCGGCGCACGCGTTACCCTGCGTGGCGACCGCATGTGGGAGTTCCTGGACCGCCTGCTGACCATCGCGCTGCCGCGTATTCGCGACTTCCGCGGTCTCTCCGACCAGCAGTTCGACGGCCACGGCAACTACACCTTCGGCCTCAGCGAGCAGACCATGTTCTACGAGATCGACATCGACAAGGTGGACCGCCCGCGCGGTATGGACATCACCGTCGTCACCTCCGCTACCAACGACGAGGAAGGCCGCAAGCTCCTGCGCGAGCTCGGCTTCCCGTTCAAGTAAGCGGCGACACTTTCTCTTTGAGATAGAGAACGACCCCCGGTACTCCCTGCAAGGAGGCCGGGGGTTTCGCGCGTCCTGACACGGAGTACGATATCGGGTGCCTTAACGTTTCTCGAGCCAGTGAGGTACTGGATGTCTCTCAACGAAGCCGCCGCCGTTGCGGTGAAGAAGAAGCTCACGCTTCTCGACGAATCCCTCGCCCGTTTCGCCGTGCGAGCTACCCTGGCGGGCGCGTACCTAGCCATCGGCACGGCATTCGCTGGCGTAGTGGGGATGGGTGTCGAAAAGCACGCGGCTGGCTTGGGCTCCTTGGTTTTCGCTGCGCTTTTCGGGCTCGGCCTGTTCGCCATTGTCATCTTGGGTGCTGATTTGGCCACCAGCAACATGATGTACATGGTCTACGGCGCGGTGAAGAAGCAGGTGGGGTGGGGAAAGGCGCTGTGGTTGCTCGTGGTGACCACGCTGTTTAACCTCGTCGGCGTAGTGATTTTTGCCGCCGCCATGTCGGTGTCCGCGAAGCTGGGAAACATGGACCCGGGTCACCTTATCGCCACGATGTCGGCGGGGAAGCTGGAGAAGACCCCGGGCGGTCTTTTCGTCGAGGCCATCGTTGCCAACTTCGTGGTGAACATGGCGATCATCGGGGCGATCTCGGCCAAGGAGCTGGTGTCCAAATTCTTCGTCATCGTTCCCATCATCGCGTGCTTTGTGGGCTTAAGCCTTGAGCACGTCATCGCGAACTTCTGTCTGATGATGCTGACGGTCTTCTGTGCTAGCCCGCTGCCCGATGCCTTTAGCCTGGGCGCGGTGCTCACCAACTGGTCCATCGCGTGGATGGGAAACCTCATCGGCGGTGGCTTCCTCATGGGTGGGGTCTACGCGTGGCTTAACTCCGGCCCGGAAGCGTATCGCGACTAAGTTGACCCGAATAAAGGTTGAATCGGTCGCCGCGGGCAAAGCCGACGAGCGCCATGCCCGTCTCCCGGGCGGTTGTGACGGCTAGGGAGGAGGCTGCGGAGACCGCGACAAGCATGCCGAAGCCGGCCATAGCGGCCTTGTTGACGAGTTCGAAGCTGGCGCGCGAGCTCATGACCAGAATGAGGTCACTGGCGGGCAGCTTTCCTTCCATGAGCAGGTTGCCGATGACCTTGTCGGCGGCGTTGTGCCGCCCGACGTCCTCGCGCACCACGACGGGAGCGCCGTCGAGAGTAAAGGCCCCGGCAGCGTGAATACCTCCGGTTTTACGGAACTGCTTCTGCTCCCGCTTGAGGGCCTCGGGCAGCTTGGCGACGACCCCCGGATCCACCGGCACCTGTGGAATCTCGTAGCGTGACTGCTTCATGAGTGCCTCGATGGAGGAGGTGCCACACACGCCGCAGGCGGACGTGGTGGTGGTCAGACGCAGATCGGCGAGCGTGAGCGCGTGGGGGTTAGCCAGCTCCACGTCGAGCAGATTATAGGGATTGCGCCCATCCACCGAGGCGCCGGCGCAGTAGCGGGCCCCCCGGACGTCACTGACCTTCTCAATGTGTCCTTCGGAGTGGAGGAAACCATGTGCCAGCTCGACGTCGTGTCCCGGGGTGCGCATCGTCGTCGTTAGTGTTTGCCCGCCGACGCGGATCTCCAGCGGCTCCTCGCCGGCGACGGAATCGCCACGGGTATCGACTTGGGTGACGTGGCCGTTCTCATCGAGGCGCACCTTGGTCACAGCGAATGTGGCGTTGACGCGCCCGCTCATCGGTTGAGGGCCTCCTTCAAGGTGGCAATGTGTGCACGGGCCTCATCGGTGTTCTTGGACGCGAGCCCCACCAGGTAAGCGGTTAGGGGAGCGGCGGGCCGGGACTGGGTATGCGCAACGTCTTTGGTCAGATCGAGAAGTTCTTTGATCAAAGCGGTGGCCTCCTCGGGAGAGGCGCCGATCAGCTCGGCAGCCTCCTTCAGCCACTGATGGGCGGTGCGGATCGGATCAGGTGTTTCGCTCATGGCTTCCTATGCTAACGCGTTTTGGAAAACTGCATGTCAGCGGGTAGAGTAATCCGACGGACTTGCATTTTTCCACTCCTGTGCCGCGAAAACAGTGCAGGAGGTGCGGAAACGTGCCAAGCCGGAAGAATTGAACACATCTACTTTGTTGTAGGCCCCTCGCCGTAGATAGCGGACCGTTGTCTGTATCAAAGGGTGGCGAGCGCCTCGTGGTATTGACCGCGGGGAGCGTGAGTAGCCCGAAATCACACGGAAAACGCTTTGGTGAGCTTTTGTGGGAACCGCAACGAGAAAGGTTAAAGGTCACTCATATGACTATGACTGATCCTATTGCCGACATGCTGTCGCGCGTGCGCAACGCATCTAATGCGCACCACGACGTCGTGTCGATGCCGACCTCCAAGCTCAAGGCGAACATCGCTGAGATCTTGAAGCAGGAAGGCTACATCGCTGACTACTCCGTCGAGGGCCACGAGCTGTCCCTCGAGCTTAAGTACAACAACCGTGAGCGTTCCCTCTCGGGTCTGCGTCGCGTGTCTAAGCCGGGTCTGCGTGTGTACGCAAAGTCCACCGAACTGCCGCAGGTTCTGGGCGGCCTGGGCGTGGCTATCATTTCCACGTCTCAGGGTCTGCTTACCGACCGTCAGGCTCAGGAGAAGGGTGTAGGCGGAGAAGTTCTCGCCTACGTCTGGTAAGGGAGGATTGACACATGTCTCGTATCGGTCTAGCACCTATCGCCGTCCCGAAGGGCGTCGACATCACCATCAATGGCCAGGTTGTCAACGTTAAGGGTGCCAAGGGCACCCTCGAGGTTGAGCTGCCGGAGCCGATCACCGCAGCCGTCGAGGATGACGAGATCAAGGTCTCCCGTCCGGATGACGACCGCAAGAACCGCGCCCTGCACGGTCTGGCCCGCTCCCTGGTCAACAACGCCGTTGTTGGCGTGACCGAGGGCTACACCAAGAAGATGGAAATCTTCGGTGTTGGTTACCGTGTCCAGCAGAAGGGTAAGGACCTGGAGTTCTCTCTGGGTTACTCCCACCCGATCCTCATCGAGGCTCCGGAGGGCATCACCTTCGCTGTGGATGGCGCAACCAAGCTCTCCGTATCTGGTATTGACAAGCAACTGGTTGGACAGGTCGCCGCGTACATCCGCCGCCTGCGTAAGGACGATCCTTACAAGGGCAAGGGTATTCGCTACGACGGCGAGCAGGTCCGCCGCAAGGTCGGAAAGACGGGTAAGTAAGCAATGGCTAACACTGAAAACGCAAAGCGCACCCCGGTTGGCAAGGACATTTCCTCGCGTCGTCGTGAAGCACGCGCGCGCCGCCACTTCCGCATCCGTAAGACCCTCCGCGGCACCCCTGAGGCGCCGCGTCTGGTCGTTCACCGCTCCTCCCGCCACATGCACGTTCAGGTCATCGACGACCTGGCTGGCCACACCCTGGCTGCCGCTTCCTCCATGGAAGCCGACGTGCGTGCACTCGAGGGCGATAAGAAGGCCAAGGCAGCCAAGGTCGGCCAGCTCATCGCTGAGCGCGCCAAGGCCGCTGGCATCGAGCAGGTCGTCTTCGACCGTGCAGGCTACAAGTACCACGGCCGCGTTGCTGCGCTGGCCGAAGCCGCTCGCGAAGGTGGTCTGCAGTTCTAATGATTAAGGCATACGGAAACATCAACGGAAGGAACGCCTAATGTCGGACCGTGAACAGCGTGACGGCGGACGCTCCGCCGAGAACAACAACGACCGCAAGGGTCGCAACAACGGCCGTCGTAACGACCGCCGCAACCACCAGGACAACGAGCGCGATAAGTACATCGAGCGCGTTGTGACCATCAACCGCGTCGCTAAGACCGTTAAGGGTGGCCGCAACATGTCCTTCACCGCTCTCGTCGTCGTCGGCGACGGCCAGGGCATGGTGGGCGTCGGCTACGGCAAGGCCAAGGAAGTCCCGGCCGCAATCCAGAAGGGTGCAGAAGAGGCTCGCAAGAACTTCTTCCGCGTCCCGATGATTGCTGGCACCATTACCCACCCGGTAGAGGGTCGCGACGCAGCTGGCATCGTGATGATGAAGCCGGCCGCTCCGGGTACCGGTGTCATCGCCGGCGGTGCTGCTCGTCCGGTGCTTGAGTGCGCTGGCGTGCAGGACATCCTGTCGAAGTCCCTGGGCTCCGACAACGCTCTCAACGTCGTCCGCGCTACCGTGGACGGCCTCAAGCAGCTGGTTCGCCCTGAGGAAGTTGCCGCACGTCGTGGCAAGTCCCTCGAGGAGGTCGCACCGGCCCAGATGCTGCGCAAGCGCGCAGGTCAGGAGGCATAAGCAATGGCTCTGAAGATTACTCAGGTAAAGGGCCTTGTGGGCACCAAGCCGAACCACCGCGCAAACATGGAGTCGCTTGGTCTCAAGCGCATCGGACACTCTGTTGTGAAGCAGGACACCCCGATCATCCGCGGTATGGTTCACAAGGTGCGTCACCTGGTCACCGTCGAAGAAGTGGCAGGGGAGTAAACCATGGCTGATATCATCAAGCTCCACGACCTGCGCCCGGCCGCAGGATCCAACAAGCCCAAGACCCGCGTCGGCCGCGGTGAGGCATCCAAGGGTAAGACCGCTGGTCGCGGTACCAAGGGCACCGGAGCTCGTAAGCAGGTACCAGCTGCTTTCGAGGGTGGCCAGATGCCGATCCACATGCGTCTGCCGAAGCTTAAGGGCTTCAAGAACCCGAACCACGTTGAGTACCAGGTAGTCAACGTTGCTGACCTCGCAGAGGCTTTCGCTAACGGTGGCGACGTCACCGTTGCGGACATCGTTGCTGCTGGCCTGGTTCGCAAGAACCAGCCGGTCAAGGTTCTGGGCAACGGTGAGATCAACGTTAAGTTGAACGTCACCGCTGACAAGTTCTCCAAGTCTGCTGTTGAGAAGATCGAGGCTGCTGGCGGCACCGCCACCGCAACCAAGTAATTCTCTTACAGGCTCTGTGAGAGCCATAGCCCTCCCGCGGCGCCACCTTTCGGTGGCCTTCGGGAGGGCTTCTGGTGTTTTCGGGGTAGCCCCTGGGTGCAGAAGGCATGAGTACCTTTTGAGGGGTACCTTATGGCTTGTGCGTTATGTATTGACCTGGGGGTTTACGTGGAGAGGCCCGCAAAAGGTATCTCTCAAAAGGTATTAATGCCTTTTGGGAGAAACCTTATGGCATGAAATTTATGCGGCGCCGTTAGGCCTCGTTGACCGTCTTCTCGTAGAGGCTGGGGAAGCGGCCATCCGGATCGGTGACGGCCTTGATTCGCTCCGGGAGGTTTCCGCCGTAGAGCTTGGCAAATTCTTCGGGGGAGTAGAATGCCTCCGAATACAACGATTTATGCCCGCCGAGTTCGCTGACTTTAGCTTCGATGACGCGATTGAAGGCGCCATTGCCTGGGGCAGAGGGGTCGACGTGATTGCCCTCCACGCCTGACCAAAAGCCCACGTTGATCCAGGTCTGGCCCGGGCGCAGGGGGTACAGCGGCCACGGAGCTGGGGAATCAGCGGCCAGCGTGCCCGCGTCAACGAGGTCTTCGACGCCCTCGCGCAGCCGAATCGGGCACAGCCACACTGGTTGGATGTCGGAGGCTTGGAAAAACCAATCCAAGAACTCCGGCAAATTGTCCGGTGTGACCTCGATGTCCTGCACCACGCGCTCGGCGCGGGGCAGGCCCTTCGGCTTCTTGATGAAGTTGTACTCCAGCTCGTATTTGCGGTCTAGGCGCACGAGCTTCCAGTAGAAGGAACTGCGGCGCAGCTGCCGCGGCCACACCTTGCGCACGCGCGGATTCTGCGCCCCGAAAGCGCGCGAGCACCAGAACCAGTCCGTGTCCCAGCGCCAGATATAGTCGCGCACCGTGAGGCGGTCGCGGCGGATGCCGCGGGCGTGCTGAAGGCTGCGGTAGAAGATCTTGTCGCGCGTGTAGTCGGAGGTCGGCCCCTCCTCATCCGTAAAACGGGCCATGACGAGGTATGACTCCTCCGGCGAGAAGACCACGCCATCCAGGCCGTGCACTTCGACATCGTCATAGGTGTGGGTGCGGGAGACGTCGTCAAGCGTGTGTGCCAAAGACTCGAAGTCGTGAAAGCGTACCTCCCGCAGCTCCACATAAGGTTTGACCGCGCGCAGCTCAATCTTCAGGCGCACCGCATAGCCCAAGGAGCCATAGGAGTTGGGGAAGAGGCGGAAGAGATCGACGTTCTCCTCGCGCGAGCACGTGACAATATCCCCCGTGCCGGTCAGTATGTCCATCTCCAGGACGGATTCATGCGGCAGTCCATCGCGGAAGCTCGTGGACTCCACGCCCATGCCCGTCACGGCGCCGCCCAGGGTAATGGTCTTGAGCTGCGGCACCACAAAGGGCATAAGCCCATGCGGCAGGGTGGCGTCGACGAGGTCCTCGTAGGTGCACATGCCCTGAACCTCGGCGGTCTGTGCAATGGGATCAACCTCAATCACCCCATCCAGACCGGAGACGTCCAGCCCGGCTTGCTCACCGCTGCGCCCGCGGAACAGGTTCGAGGTTTTCTTGGCCAAACGCACACGCTTATCCTTCGGCACCGCGTGGAAGCTACGCAGGAGCTTATCGACGCCCTCCCGGTGCGCCTTCCAGCCCACCGGCGGAATCTCTACTGGGTCAACGCTGCGGTGATTACGGATGAGATCGGTCAACATAAAACTCCCTTAAGTCTTTAGAAGCGCGAATCTTCCCACCAGCGGCGCTCTGGCACGCCGGCGCGGGAGCCGGCTTCGCCCAGTTTGACGCCCACGAAGTGGTACAGGTTGATGATGTTGTGCTCAAAGCCCCACTCGGAGCCGGCCATATAGATGGCCCACAGGCGCGCGGTGGGCAGACCCACCAGCGAGCAGGCTTCTTCCCAACTCTCCTTGAGGTTCTCGCACCAATCATGCAGCGTGCGCATGTAGTCGAAGCGGAGGGATTCCGTGTGGACAACTTCGAATCCGGCATCCTGCATGCACTTGGTGATGGTGCCGGAGCCGGAGAGCTCGCCGTCGGGGAAGATATAGCGGTCGATGAACCCACCCTTCGGCGTTTTATGGTTATCCGGGTAGGTGATGCAGTGGTTGAGCATCACACCACCTGGCTTGAGCTTGCCGTGAAGGAAGCTGAAGAAGCTGGGATAGTTCTTGACACCGATATGCTCGAGTAGCCCGATGGCGGAGATGGCATCGAAGCCTTCCTCGGTGACGTCGCGGTAATCCAGGAAGCGGATTTCCGCCAGGTCCTCGAGGCCCTCCTCCTTAATCTTGGCTTGGCCCCATTCAGCCTGTTCCTTGGACAAGGTCACACCGACTGACTTCACACCGCGCTTAGCGGCGTAGCGCACCATCCCGCCCCAGCCACAGCCGACGTCCAGGTGGCGGTCGCCCTCCTTGAGGCGCAGCTTGTCGAAGATGAGCCGGTACTTGTTTTCCTGAGCCTCATCCAGCATGGCGTCGGGGGAGGGGTAGTAGGCGCAGGTATATGTCATCGAATCGCCGAGGAAGAGTTCGTAGAAGTCATTGCCCACGTCGTAGTGATCGGAGATGACGTCTGCATCGCGCTCCTTGGAATGCTTGGACAGGCCTTCGTGCAGCTTGCGGCGCAGCCAGGAAGCGCGCTCAACCTCTGGGACCGGCTGGATTTGGAAGGCACCCAGCGAGGCTAAGGAGCGGGCTACCCGGGCCAGTGCCTTGGCGTCCGGGCGGGAGAACTTGTCATACATCGCATGCAAGGCGTCGAAGATGCCATAGGGATGCGCCGGGTGTTCGCCTTCGACCGTGATGCCGTCGGTGACATAGGCGCGGGCGAACCCGACGTCCCCTGGGTGAGTAGCGATATAGGCCAAGCCCTGGAGGTTGTTAATCCTGACGGTGAACTGCGCATCGGCCGGGCCGGTAGAGGAACCGTCGAATGCCTCCCAGCGGAAGGGGTTGGGGCTGGGAACGAAGGTATCGATGATCTCAGCCACGGACATTGGGGTGAATCGCTTACTCATAAAATTACATACTTCTTTCGGTTCAGTGTCTGGCAGATCAAGAACGGCCATACTCCGAGACACTCCAGGCGTCGCCGGAAAGGTCGAAAAGACGTAAAAATCTTGTAAGGACATTGCCTTAAAGCAACGGGGTCCATGGCAGGCCCGATCTGTAGAAGGCGCTAAGGGGGAAAACTATAGGGAGCCCAGCGGCGTGGCATGGGCGGGCTCAATGTGGCGAATGAGGCCGAGGCTGGTAGGGTGATGGGGTCAAAAGTGTTCAACCGTTCCTATGAGAGACCTTAAAAAGACTCTTAAAGTTTGGGAACAGATGAGATCCACCCCCGTGCGCGGCGAATTCGAACCGCATAGCAAGCGCGGTAGGCCAGGAGGATTTAGTAGTGTCCGCCATTCTGCAGGCTTTCAAAGATGCCGACCTGCGTAAGAAGATCATCTTCACGCTCGTGTTGATTATCCTCTACCGCGTTGGCGCACAGATCCCGTCGCCGGGCGTTGATTACGCCACCATCGCCGGCCGGCTTCGTGACCTCACGGAGGAAGCAGGCAACCTCTATTCGGTGATCAACCTGTTCTCCGGTGGTGCGCTCCTGCAGCTGTCCATCTTCGCCATCGGCATCATGCCGTACATTACGGCGTCGATTATCGTGCAGCTGCTGACCGTGGTCATTCCCCACTTCGAGCAGTTGAAGAAGGAGGGACAGTCCGGTCAGGCCAAAATGACGCAGTACACGCGCTACCTCACCCTGGCGTTGGCGCTGCTGCAGTCTTCGGGCATCGTGGCTCTGGCGGACCGCGAGCAGCTTCTAGGACAAGGTGTGCGCGTCCTGGCGGAGGACCGCAACTTCTTCACCCTCATCGTGCTCGTTATCACCATGACCTCCGGCGCCATCCTTGTGATGTGGATGGGTGAGCTGATTACTGAGAAGGGCATCGGCAACGGTATGTCGCTGATGATTTTCGCCGGTATTGCTACCCGCCTTCCTACCGACGGCGTTAACATCCTCCAGAACAATGGCGGCCTGGTCTTCGCCATGGTTCTTGCCGGGCTCATCTTCCTCGTCGTGGGCATTACCTTCATCGAGCAGGGCCAGCGCCGGATTCCGGTGCAATACGCCAAGCGCATGGTGGGCCGCCGCCAGTACGGTGGTTCCTCCACCTACCTGCCGCTTAAGGTCAACCAGGCCGGCGTTATCCCGGTCATTTTCGCTTCCTCGCTGATCTACATGCCGGTGCTCATCACCCAGATCGTTAACTCCGGTTCCGCGGGCGTGTCTGATAACTGGTGGCAGCGCAATGTCATCGCGCACTTGCAGTCGCCGAGCTCCTGGCAGTACATCGTCCTGTACTTCGTGCTCACCATCTTCTTCTCCTACTTCTACGTTTCGGTTCAATATGACCCGGCCGAGCAGGCTGAGAACATGAAGAAGTATGGTGGATTTATCCCGGGCATTCGCCCGGGCCGACCGACCGCCGAGTACCTAGGCTTTGTCATGAACCGTCTGTTGTTCGTCGGCTCGATCTACCTCGCGGTTATCGCCGTCTTGCCGAATATCCTCCTGGATCTTGGAATCGGCAGCGCTGGTGCCGCTGGTACCTCCGCTTTCGGTGGTACCGCCATCCTCATTATGGTCTCGGTGGCCCTGACCACGGTCAAGCAAATCGAGTCCCAGCTCCTACAATCCAACTACGAAGGACTGCTTAAGTAATGCGTTACGTACTCCTTGGCCCTCCCGGTGCCGGCAAGGGCACCCAAGCCGCTCTCCTCAGCGAGAAGCTCGGCGTTCCGCACATCTCCACCGGTGACCTCTTCCGCGCCAACATTGGTGAGGGCACCCCGCTCGGCGTAGAGGCCAAGTCCTACATTGATGCCGGCAAGCTGGTGCCGACCGACGTCACGGCTCGCATGGTGGAGGACCGCCTCAACCAGGATGACGCCAAGGACGGCTTCCTTCTCGACGGCTTCCCGCGCACCGTGGAGCAGGCCGACATCCTGGAGAAGCTACTCGCCGACAAGGGCCTGAAGCTCGATGGCGTCCTGAACTTTGAGGTATCCGAGGATGTCGTTGTCGGGCGCATGCTTGCTCGCGGCCGCGCGGACGACACAGAGGAAACCATTCGCACCCGCCTAGGTGTCTACCGCGAGGAGACCTTCCCGCTCATTGAGCACTACGGCGATGCCATCATCTCCATTAAGGCTGAAGGAAGCGTTGAGGAGATCAACGAGCGCACCCTTCAGGCTATGGGCAAGTAATCTGCCAACCTCGCCATGGCTTTTCGACGACGCACCAAGACCATTCCCGCCCGCACGCCGGGCGAGCTCGACGCCATGCAGGCGGCCGGAGAAGTTGTCGGCCGCGCTCTGCAAGCCGTGCGGGCCGCTGCGGCAGTGGGGGTGAGTACGCTCGAACTCGATGAAGTAGCCGAGCACACCATTCGGGATGCCGGCGC
Source organism: Corynebacterium sp. HMSC069E04 (assembly GCF_001813175.1). Lineage (NCBI taxonomy): Bacteria > Bacillati > Actinomycetota > Actinomycetes > Mycobacteriales > Corynebacteriaceae > Corynebacterium > Corynebacterium sp. HMSC069E04. Next base: position 26,698 of record NZ_KV811636.1, read on the forward strand.
CGTGCCCACCTTCAAGGGCTATGGCGGCTTTCCGGGGTCTATTTGCGCCTCCGTCAATGACGTGATTGTCCATGGTATTCCTCACAAAGACCTTCTCCTGGCCGAGGGAGACCTCGTCTCCATCGACTGCGGTGCCACGCTAGACGGCTGGGTGGGGGATAGTGCGTGGACGTTTGGCGTCGGCAAGCTCAGCCCTGAGGCACAGGCGCTGAGCGACGCCACCGAATGGGTCCTACACGAAGGCCTCAAGGCCATGGTTCCCGGCAATCGGCTTACCGACGTCTCCGCAGCCCTCGAGCAGGCTACCTATCGCGCCGAGGATAAGTTCGGCGTGGAGCTATTCATCGTCGATGGCTACGGTGGCCACGGCATTGGCCGTGAAATGCACGAAGAGCCTTACCTGGCTAATGAAGGTAAGGCGGGACGTGGCCCGATTATTCAGGAGGGCTCCGTCCTCGCCATTGAGCCGATGCTGACCCTGGGTACCGAGGACAATGAAGTTCTCGACGATGATTGGACTGTCGTGACGCTCGACGGTTCACTATCTGCCCACTGGGAGCACACGGTGGCGGCCACGGAGAATGGTCCGCGCATCCTGACTCAGCGATATTAAAACTTGTGTCCTGGGTAGGCATTTTGCCTAAGGAAGGTTTATACTTTTTGCCATGTCTAAGATTCGCTCCCTAGTTGGCGCCCGTTCCCTACGTCGCGCCACCGCAATTGGCCTGGTAGCCGCCACTCTCTCGGTGGCTCCGGCCGCTAACGCACAGACGGTTCCTTCGATCGACACCCTGTCTTCCGACGTTCAGTCCCAGCTTGATGAGTTCGCTGGCCAGACCCGCGAGAACGCGTGGAATAGCCGCAACCAGATGCTGGAGACGCTCCAGAGCGTTAACCCGCAGGCGGCTGACGCCCTCCGCCCAGTTATCGATGGTGCCATCGAGCTGATCTTCCCGGGTCTGATTGACCAGAAGAATGCTGAGATCCGCGCCGCTCGCGAAGCTGAAGAGCGCGCCCACGCTGAGCAGATTGCCCGCGAGAAGGCTGCCGCTGAGGAAGCTGCCCGCAAGGCTGAGGCTGAGCGTCAGGCACAGCGCTTCGACGTTGGTCCTTGCCCGGCAGATGCACGCATCTGCGTGGATCGTGGTGGGAGCCGTACCTGGCTGCAGGATGGCAACGGCAACGTCACCTACGTCGCTCAGGGCATGTCTGTCGGCAAGCCGGGTGAGGAAACCCCGGCTGGTACCTTCTACATCAACCGCAAGATCAAGGACGAGATCTCCTGGGAGTTCGGCAACGCCCCGATGCCCTACGCCATGTACTTCACCAACAATGGCCACGCCTTCCATGAGGGTTCCCCGGCATACCAGTCCAATGGCTGCGTGCGCCTGACCCATCAGGATGCGGTGCGCTACTGGAATGATGTGCCGATGGGCTCGAAGGTCTTCATCTACTAAGACGTTGCGGTGAGCGAGTCACCGCTACATGGCATCAGCCTCCCGCACCATGTGGTGACGGGAGGTTTCTGTATTTGGAAAACCCGTTCTCGCAGCGTATGCTTTAGTGCTGGTGTCTGTATGCGGCCAAAGTGGTTGCTGGAGGCACCAGGCAGTAGACATCAAACATGCAGGTGGGGGCGTCGCCAAGCGTGGCACGCACTTCACCAGAAAAGTAGAGGTTATGGCTAAGGAAGGCGCAATCGAGGTTGAGGGTCGCATCGTCGAACCCCTGCCCAACGCAATGTTCCGCGTCGAACTCGACAACGGACACAAGGTACTCGCCCATATCTCGGGCAAGATGCGTCAGCACTACATCCGCATCCTCCCGGAGGACCGCGTTGTTGTGGAGCTGTCTCCTTATGACCTGACCCGCGGACGCATCGTCTACCGCTACAAGTAAAGACTGTAAGCCTCCTCACCCACGGGACGCACTAGCTGCGTCCTTTTTCACCTCAGGCTGCGATGGCCTGAGCCCACGCTGCTAAGCATGCCCACAGTACCCCGGCACGGTCCGGGGCGAAGCGTATGCGTGGCGGGGGACGGATGAGGAGAAAACCATCGTAACAACCCGAAAGGACTAGCCATATGGCACGTCTAGCTGGTGTTGACCTCCCGCGCAACAAGCGTATGGAGGTTGCTCTCACCTACATCTACGGCATCGGGCCTTCCCGTGCCAAGGAACTGCTGGAAAAGACCGGCATTTCTCCCGACCTGCGCACCGACAACCTCGACGACGATCAGCTGTCGGCGCTGCGTGACGTCATTGAAGCTACCTGGAAGGTAGAGGGTGACCTCCGCCGCCAGGTTCAGGCTGACATCCGTCGCAAGATTGAAATCGGTTGCTACCAGGGCATCCGCCACCGTCGTGGCCTGCCCGTTCGTGGTCAGCGCACCAAGACCAACGCTCGTACGCGCAAGGGCCCGAAGAAGACGATCGCAGGAAAGAAGAAGTAAAATATGCCACCCAAGACTCGTTCCGGCGCGCGCCGTGGTGGTCGTCGCGTCGTAAAGAAGAACGTGGCCGCTGGCCACGCATACATCAAGTCCACCTTCAACAACACCATCGTGTCCATCACGGACCCGCACGGTGCTGTCATCTCCTGGGCATCCTCCGGCCACGTCGGCTTCAAGGGTTCCCGTAAGTCCACCCCGTTCGCTGCGCAGATGGCTGCAGAGAACGCGGCCCGCAAGGCCATGGACCACGGTATGAAGAAGGTTGACGTTTTCGTCAAGGGTCCGGGCTCCGGCCGCGAGACCGCCATCCGTTCCCTGCAGGCTGCAGGCCTCGAGGTTTCCTCGATCACGGATGCCACCCCACAGCCGCACAACGGCTGCCGTCCGACCAAGCGCCGCAAGGTTTAAGGGAAAGGAAGAGGTAAGAAAATGGCTCGTTATACTGGCCCCGCTACCCGCGTATCCCGCCGTCTGCGCGTCGACCTGGTCGGCGGCGACATGGCATTTGAGCGTCGCCCGTACCCTCCGGGACAGGCTGGCCGCAACCGCATCAAGGAATCTGAGTACCTGCTGCAGCTCCAGGAGAAGCAGAAGGCAAAGTACACCTACGGTGTGCTGGAGCGTCAGTTCCGCCGCTACTACGCCGAGGCTAACCGTCTCCCGGGCAAGACCGGTGACAACCTCGTCGTTCTGCTCGAGTCCCGTCTCGACAACGTGATCTACCGCGCCGGTCTGGCCAACACCCGCCGCCAGGCTCGCCAGCTTGTCTCTCACGGTCACTTCACCGTGAACGGCAAGAAGATCAACGTTCCTTCCTTCCGCGTTACGCAGTACGACATCATCGATGTTCGTGAGCGTTCCCAGAAGATGGAATGGTTCGAAGAGGCTCAGGACCGCCTGGTAGACGCCAACGTTCCGGCGTGGCTGCAGGTCGTTCCGGACACCCTGCGCATCCTCGTGCACCAGCTGCCCGAGCGCGCTCAGATCGACGTCCCGCTGCAGGAGCAGCTCATCGTCGAGCTTTACTCGAAGTAATCCTTCGACACTTTCATCTTTACCCCTTCTACCGGCGTCATATAGCGGGCGCCGACAAGGAGAAACTCCATGCTTATTTCCCAGCGTCCTCAGCTCACCGAGGAATTCATCGACTCGTCCCGCTCTAAGTTCGTCATCGAGCCGCTCGAGCCGGGCTTCGGTTACACCCTTGGCAACTCGCTTCGTCGCACGCTGCTTTCGTCCATCCCGGGCGCGGCAGTAACCTCCATCAAGATTGACGGTGTGCTCCACGAGTTCACCACCATCAACGGTGTGAAGGAAGACGTTTCCGAGATCATCCTGAACGTCAAGGGCTTGGTTCTGTCCTCCGACTCCGACGAGCCGGTTGTGATGTACCTGAGCAAGGAAGGCCCGGGTGAGGTCACTGCAGGCGATATCCAGCCGCCGGCTGGCGTGGAGATCCACAACTCGGATCTGCACATTGCATCGCTGAATGAGTCCGCCAAGCTGGAGATGGAACTCGTCGTCGAGCGCGGCCGTGGCTACGTCCCGGCTGCTGCTACCTCGGGAGAAATCGGCCGCATTCCGGTTGACCAGATTTACTCCCCGGTGCTGAAGGTCTCTTACAAGGTCGAAGCTACTCGTGTTGAGCAGCGCACTGACTTTGACAAGCTGATCATCGACGTCGAGACCAAGAACTCGATTTCCGCACGCGACGCCCTGGCTTCCGCCGGCGGCACTCTGGTCGAGCTCTTCGGCCTGGCTCGCGAGCTGAACACCGCTGCTGAGGGCATCGAGATTGGCCCGTCCCCGCAGGAGACGGAGTACATCGCCGCCTACAGCATGCCGATCGAGGATCTGAACTTCTCCGTCCGCTCCTACAACTGCCTGAAGCGTCAGGAGATCCACACCGTTGGTGAGCTCGCTGAGTGCACCGAGTCGGACCTGCTGGATATCCGCAACTTCGGTCAGAAGTCGATCAATGAGGTAAAGATCAAGCTGGCTAACCTGGGCCTGGCCCTCAAGGACACTCCCGAGGACTTCGACCCGACCCAGCTGGAAGGCTACGACGCAGAAACCGGTGACTTCAAGGACCCGGCTTCCGACGATTCCGAGTAAAGAATTCCACTGAATCGTGACGGCGCGACTTTTGCGCCCCGTCGCGCGCTCAATTAATCCGCACACGAGGAGTACATCATGCCTACCCCCAAGAAGGGTCCGCGTCTCGGCGGCTCCGCCAGCCAGCAGAAGCACCTGCTGAGCAACATGGCTGCGAGCCTGATCGAGCACGGCGCAATCAAGACCACCGATGCCAAGGCGAAGGTTCTTCGCCCGTACATCGAGAAGATCATCACCAAGGCGAAGGCCGGCACCGTTGCTGACCGTCGCGCAGTTCTCAAGCTCATCCCGCACAAGGATGTCGTTGCTTACCTCTTTGATGAGCTGGCACCGAAGTTCGAGAACCGTGAGGGTGGCTACACCCGCATCATCAAGCTGGAGAACCGCTCCGGCGACAACGCCCCGATGTCCCAGATCTCCCTCGTTCTCGAGGAGACCGTGACCTCCGAGGCAAACCGCGCTACCCGCGCTGCTGCCTCCAAGCAGGCCGAGGAAGCTAAGGCTGAAGAGGCCGAGGCTGAGTCCGCTAAGGCTGACGAGGCTGAGGCAGAGGAGACCACCGAGGAGAAGTAATTCTTCTTTAGGTCTTATAGGGCCCGCGCTCACCACTGTGGTGGGACGCGGGCCTTTGTCGTCTTTTACGGGCCCCGGCGCAGGTGCTCTGGATGAAGTACCGTTTTAACAAATAAGGGTCCAAAAATTGCAGTTTTTAGGCCACTATTTGTTAAAACGGGCCACCGACGCAGTCTGCACGGCGCTTCGGGCGCACGGTATCATCAATCCCCATGAGTGAAAGCGTTCGCCTGCGACTGGACTTGGCCTATGACGGCACCGACTTCCATGGTTGGGCTCGGCAGAAAGGTGGGCTTCGCACGGTGCAGCAGACCGTGGAGGAGAAGCTGAGCATGGTGCTGCGCCACCCCGTGGAGCTCACCGTGGCCGGGCGCACCGACGCGGGCGTTCATGCCAGCGGTCAGGTGGCTCACTTCGACACCACCCGTGAGGCGCTGAGCCAACGGAGCATCGATGGTGACCCTGCCAAACTGGTCAGGCGCCTGGCCAAGCTGCTGCCCGTCGACGTCCGTGTACACGCCTGCACCGAAGTATCGCCCGATTTTGATGCGCGCTTTTCGGCGCTATGCCGCCACTATGTCTACCGCATTACGACGCATCCGCGCGGGGCACTGCCGACCCGCGCGCGCGATACCGCGACCTGGTTCAAGCCGGTGGACCTGGATCTGATGCAGGCAGCCGCCGACAGGCTGGTGGGCCTCAACGATTTCGTGGCCTTCTGCAAAGCCAAGCCGCACGCAACCACCATCCGCGAGCTGTTGGCATTTGAGTGGAAGGATGTCTCCACGCCAGCCGAACCGCAGCTTTATGAGGCGCACGTGAGCGCCGATGCTTTTTGCTGGTCCATGGTGCGCTGTCTCGTAGGCTGCTGCCTGCGGGTGGGCGAAGGCTCCCGTGACGTGGATTTCGCAGACCAGATGCTCAAAGAGACCAGCAGGTCTTCCCAGATTCCCCTCGCCCCGGCAGCGGGTTTGAGCCTCGTCGGCGTGGACTATCCCGATGCGGAACAGTTAGCCGCGCGCGCGGAGATGACCCGCAGCCGTCGCGCTGCAGAGGATACCGAGTTGGGTTAATCTAGAACTCACTGCGCCGTGGGAGGGTGGCGCACTGATTCGGGGAGGATTCTCATGGCACGCGCGTTGCCTACTACCAAGGCCCAAGTATCCGGGCACAAGTTTCTACTGCGTCGCCTCGAGCACGGCTTGGTCTTCGGGGATATCCGCATGATTCATGATCCGCTAAAGCGACGGCGTCGCGCCTTGCTTGGCGGGGTGGCCGCCGTGGCCTTTTTGAGTCTCGGATCGGGGCTCATCGCGTGGATGCAGCCGGACCCGCAGCCAGGGGATGCGCCCGTCGTGCGTTCTTCTGAGGGGCAGCTCTTAGCGCTAGTGAATGGCACCTATCATCCGGTGACCAACCTGGCTTCGGCCCGACTCATCGCCAACGAACCGGTCGAAGCGCAGGCCGCCGGCGAAAGCTTCCTGGAGCAGGTGAACCTGGGCACACCGCTGGGAATTGCGGATGCGCCTAACCTCCTGGGCACGGCGATGGGGGAGGAGTCAGGCTGGTCGGCCTGTTTGGAGGAATCTACGCAAGGCGAGAACTGGCAGTCCAGCAGCCGCGTCGGCATCGTCACCGTGGTGGCCCACCATGCCGTTCCTACCTTCGATGCGGAGCACGCCGCCGTGGTGGAATCCGCGGGAACGCAGTGGCTGCTGACGGGCCAGGGGCGCGTCGTGTTGCCTGAGGCTACGAGCACGCAGGGCAGGGTCCTGCGCCGCGCGTTGGGGATGACTGCAGAAACCGCTGTGTGGACCATGCCCGAGGAATTGCTCAACGCCTTCACAGAGCTGGAGCCGCTGAGCTTTCCAGCCGCGCCGCCTGAGATCCTCGACACCGGCGAGCAGTTGTGGGCGCGCACGGAGCACGGTGTTTTCTCCATCACCCCCACCCAGGCGGAGATGCTCGTCGGCGTGGGTGCTCAGCGCCTGCCCGCACAGGCGCAAGAGGTGGCCGCGCTGGGCGACGTCCCACCGACCTTCAACCTGCCCACCACCCGCGTGGACTTCCTGTCTCCCGAGCAAGGCTGGTTGTGTGCGACACACGAACAGGGTGCTGGCATGCTGCGGCCGGTGGCGGCCACGGTGGACCTACCGGGAGATTCGCCCGCGCACCGTTTCGCCGGACTCCAAGCTGGCGTGGGCGTGGATAGCGGGCACGGTTATCACGTGGTGTCCGCCACTGGCAGACGCCACGAGCTGGCTGGTGCCGCGGAGCTGAGCGCGCTGGGCGTGGAGGAACCGGAGCAGGTGCCGTGGGAGATCCTGCGCCTGTTGCCGGAAGGCTCTACCTTAAGCCGCGCGGAGGCCTTAAAGGCTGAGCACTGAAAACCGCCACGAGGATGAGCAAGCCTAAGGCCCCGAGGAGCAAACGCACCTGTGGCCAGGACGTGTCTTTCGATGCCGCCGCTGGTGCGACCGCAATCGAGCGATCCCTACGGGAATCGCTCGGGAGCCGATAGGTCACGGCAGTGAGGGGATCCACCACCCCGTGCCCGGGTTCGGCCGAATCAATAATGCGCTGGCGCAGCTGTGCCGGGGAGTCCCCGGGGTATCGCTGCACCAGCAAAGCGAGAGTACCGCTGACCAGCGGCGCAGCAAAGGAAGTGCCTTGAAAGGTAGCGTCGCCTTTTCCCGTGGCCCAGCCGCCGCCGGGTTCAAGCGCAAGAGGGACGCTTCCTTCCGCGCTGAGGGGCGCGGCGATGGAGTACTCCGCGAGGTCATGCGGCGTAGCTAAGGCGCCGACCGCGAGGACGGTTTCGGCTTCCGCGGGAAAGACCACGTCATCCTTTTCGCAGCCGCCAGCCGTGGCGTTTCCCGACGCCGCCACGACCACCGCCCCAGCCTCTTCTGCACGGCGAAGCGCCGCATCCACACCAGCGCGGTCCACCCTTGCCGCGGCATCCTGCGGAACGCAGGAGACCACGGAGACGTTGATGACCTTTGCGTCTGCGTTAACAGCATCCTCGATGGCGGCAGCCAGGCTGGCCAGTGTGCCGGAGCCAGCTCGTTCAGCTTCACTGCTCTCTGCTGCTGGAGCCCGGTAATGCGAACTGGTCTGCCGGATGGAGTAGATTTCCGCATCCGGAGCCACGCCGAGTTCCTTACCTGCGATGACGCCGGCCACCACCGTTCCGTGCAGGTCACAATCCCGCAGCGGGTCTGGTTCCTCCGGGGTTACGAAGTCCGCTCCTGGTGATACGTGCAGCTGTGGGTGGGCGGCCACTCCAGTGTCGATGACCGCGACCTTCACCCCGGCACCCGTGGCAAAGGAATGCAACCGCGTACGATACTCCGAGTACTGCGCCGAGGGCTGTGGTCCTGCCGGAGCCCGTGTGGCTACTGCACAGGCGGTATCCGGTTCGCGGGCAGCAGCTACCGGCCCAGGCAACACGCAGGAACCCCAAGCCAGGACGGAGCCAAGGGCTGCGCTGGCAGCGCTGATTCTGCTTAGAGCTGTCATGCGCCCAACCCCCGAATGAACTCGAAGAGCCCGGCCAGGTGCGCGGCGAGCGGCAGGCAAGCGGCGAGCGCGAGTGCCTCGGCGCGCTCGAACCACACGATGGTAGTTGGCTCAATCTGCTGTAGTTTGCCTGCCCACACCGGTACTGAAAGCATGGCCACCACGATGAGACCCACGATCACGCTGAGCACCCACGTTCCCATAGTCGGGGCACTAAGCAGCTGCCACTCGCGCAGAGGTACCGCCACCGCGGCACTAGCCGCGGCCAGGCCATAGATACCCAGTGCCCACGCCGCAATGAGCCGGGCATGGCGTGCCGCATGCACGATGACCGCTCCGGCGATGCTCACGCATAATGCCTGGGAAGCAACCACGGTTGCGTCCGCGTGAGCGTTGAGCGCGACGAGAAAGAGGGAAGGAATGCCCGCCAGCGTGCAGCCCACCGCTATACCTTCGTAGGCCTGCCCGGCGTGCCGGGCTTTGAGTGAGTTATCCGTGGGATCCTCATCCGAGATACTCAAGTCCTGCCCGGCGGTGGGCAGTTGCGGCACTCGGAGGCCAGCAAGCCGCGTGGTCAGCAGGGGAGAGGCCGCTAGCAGGACCACAGTGGAGGCAAGTAACGGGCCGGGGCCAAGCACACCGACGAGCGCGAGCAGGCACCACGTGGCGACACTTGCCCGAGCACGTAATCCGCCAATACGCACCACGTGGGAGAGCACCGCCACAGCACCCACGGCCGCCGCAGCACCCACGAGTGGTGCGGCCGGAATCACGGTTCCGGCTGGGCCAGTAGCGACAGGTGAACCAGTGGACAGCGCCCCCGCCAGACCAGCAGCAACGTGGGCGGTTGCAAGCAGAGAACCGCGCCGGGTCCACGCCGCGAGCACGAGGCCGAGGAGTGCAGCGGCGGCGCAGCCAATCGAGGGAGATAGGGCGGCGGCGAGCAAGGCGCCGACGGCGATAAGCCCTGCCACGCCCCAGACCCCGGCTAGACCAGACAGCTGCGTGGTCGAGGCCTCGGCAGCGAGTGCCTCCGCGGCATCCCGCACGATGGGCGCTGGTGTCGGCGCATCTGGGCTGAGCACCAGGACGGAGCCGTCTTCCAAACTGGTGCGGTCGAGTGGCGTGGTCATCGATATGGTTTTGCCCGCCGCGGTGGTGGCGCGCCAGAGGATGGGGGCCGGGGGGACGTCGACAAGCACGAGCAATTCTCCCAGCACCTCCCCGACGCTGGAAGAAAGCGGTAGCGATACATCTGCTTCTTTGCGGGTCTGGCCTGCATGGATGCGGACGGTGACGTGAATGGAATGCGCACGTGCGCGAGTCATGGAAAGTACCTCCCCCGAAAAATTTTTCTGGGCAACCCCTTGCCCATTGCCTCACATTGTGGCTTACTTGTGGCACGCTGTCCACCGCTTAAGGAGGCGGTGGAGTACTTCGGGGGGAAGGACTTTGACATGCGCGTACCTACACGCGTCGTTGGCACTGGGGTGGCGGCCTATCGGGAGCCAGCACCACCGTTGCCGCAGGGCAGCATTGATGCCGAGGCGGTGCCGGAGGCAGCCCGCGCACAACCGGTGCCGCTCGTGCGCTTACTCATGCCGCTGGTGATGATCGCGGCCATGCTGGGCATGGTGGCGCTCATGGTTCTCGGAGCGGGGGATGCACGACGGATCAGTCCCATGAGCCTCATGTTCCCGCTCATGATGCTGGCCAGCATGGCCATGATGTTTAACCCACAGGCAGGCGGGCACGATCCGGATGAGACCCGCCGGACCTACTTGCGCCACCTCAAGGCACTGCGGGAGGAAGCACTAGAGCGTGGGGCGGCTCAGCGCGCGCACGAGGAACACCGCAACCCTGACTCCGAACAGCTTGGCGCGCTGATTCCCACCCCGCGGCTGTGGGAGCGGACGGCGGATGCCCCGGATGCCTTGGAAGTGCGGGTGGGGACGGGGCCGATGGCCCTGTGCACTCCCATTAATGTGCCGGATTCGGGTGCGGCGGAAGACCTCGACCCGGTGTGCGCGGTGAGCCTGCGCCAGACCGTGCGTGCGGTGGGAACCCTCGCGGATATGCCGGTGGTCATCCAGTTGCAGGCCTTTCGCGTCGTCGGCCTGGCCGGTGAAGACGCCGCTGGGGTGGCCCGCGCGCTGCTGTTACACCTGGCGGTGCTGCATGGCCCGGAGACCGTGGGCATTGAGTATCACGGTGCGGAATGGGGATGGTTGAAGTGGCTGCCGCATTCCAGGGAGCCTGACCAGGCGCAGTTTCGCATCTGCGTCATGACGGAGGAACAAGGGCATAGCGTTGGTGCGTTGCGCAGTGACGCGCCGGGGGATAGCCCCACAACCACCATCGCCGTGGGGGTGACACCCCATTCGCCGCTGGGACGGCGCGCCGAGGAAGAGGGCATCTACCTGCGGGCGGAAAGCACGCTCTCCGTGGTTACTGCCGCGGGCGAGGAGGAGCTAGGAAGCTGCGCGTTTGTCGACGTCCCCACGGCCCTCCTCTTTGCCCGCACCCTCGCGCCCTATCACCGCCCCTTCGGTGGCGATGTCGCGTCCACGCCTCGGCACGGCCGCAATGCGGATGTGCCCTCGTTGCTGGGCTTCCGGGATGTAGATGCGCTCCAAGCCTCCGGCATGTGGCAGGGGCGCAGCCCTGCTGAGCGGCTGTGTGTGCCCATCGGTGTCGACGAGTCCGGGCACGCTCTGATGCTTGACTTAAAGGAGTCCGCGCAGGGCGGGATGGGGCCGCATGGGTTATGCATTGGTGCCACAGGCAGCGGAAAATCGGAATTACTTCGAACGCTTGTCGTAGCGCTGGCCGCCACGCACAGTCCGGAGGAACTCAATCTTGTGCTCGTTGACTTCAAAGGTGGCGCCACCTTCTTGGGCTGTGAGGAACTGCCGCACACCTCCGCCGTGATTACCAACCTGGAAGAAGAATCCACCCTGGTGGAGCGAATGTACGATGCCATCTCCGGCGAGATGAATCGCCGCCAGGAGCTGCTGCGCAAGGCAGGAAATTTTGCCAACGTGGGCGAATTCAACGCCTCCGCTGCCGCGGTGGCGGAGCACGGGCCGCTGTCGGCGTTGGTCATTGTGGTGGATGAGTTTTCGGAGCTGTTGGGGCAGCACCCGGACTTCGCTGAACTCTTCGTCGCGGTGGGAAGGCTCGGCCGCTCGCTGCACGTGCATCTGCTGCTCGCTTCCCAGCGCTTGGAGGAAGGGCGCTTGCGGGGATTGGACTCGCACCTGTCTTATCGCATTGGGTTGAAGACTTTCTCCGCCGGGGAATCCCGCCAGGTCCTCGGTGTGCCTGATGCTTATCACCTCCCCGCCCAGCCGGGAGCCGGCTACCTCAAAACGGATGCCGATGCCCCCACGCGCTTTCAGGCTTCTTATGTTTCTGGCCCGGTCACGCGCCGGGTAGTGCGTGATGAGGTGACCGAACATACGCGGCATTCGGCACGCGTAGAGCTTTTTAGTGGGCATCGTACGGCGGAGGAGGACGCGGACTATACGGAGCTCGTGGATTCTTCGAGCACACTCTTGGACACAGTGGTGGCTGCCGCCCGGGAGGAAGCCTCCAAGCGCGGCCAGTCAGCGAGGCGAATCTGGTTGCCACCCTTGCCGCCCGTGGTAGAGCTATCCAGCGTTGCCGCTCTGCGCACGGATTCACTCAGCGCAGGTGGCGGGCTACGCGCGGAGGTGGGGCTTATTGATCGTCCTTATCACCAGCGTCAAGACCCGCTGCTCGTGGATTTCACGACGGGCGGTGGGCACCTCGCACTGTGCGGCGGACCGCAGTCAGGAAAGTCGATGGCGCTGCGCAGCATCGCCTCCGGTATGGCCCTGTGGCATTCACCGGACCAGGTGCGCTTTTATGTCATCGACCTAGGAGGCGGGCAGCTGCGGGTGTTGGACCGTCTGCCTCATGTAGCTGGGGTAGCCGGACGTGAGGAACCGGAAAAGGTGCGGCGCATCGTCGATGAAGTCGCCGGCCTCGTGCGCCGCCCGGAACCTCGCCACACCTTTTTGATCGTGGACGGCTGGCACCACATCGGCACCTCCGGGGCAGACTTTGAGGACTTAGCTGAGCCGATTACCCAGTTGGTTGCTGACGGTGCCTCCGCCCGCGTTCACGTCTTGATTGCAGCGGCGCGGTGGACCAGTTTGCGGCCGTCGATTCGGGATCTCATCGCGGCCCGCCTTGAGCTGCGCTTGGGCGAAGCCATGGATTCCCTCATCGACCGCAAGGCGCAGCAGAAGTTGCCGGCAGCACCTGGGCGAGGGATCACTTTAGCAGGGGAAAACCTCCTTTTTGCAGCGACCTCACCGCAGGATATCGCTCATATCTGTGGCGTGCATGCGGATGCTGTTCCGGTTCCACCGCTGAAAATGTTGCCCACTGTGCTCACCGAATTGCCTGAGCCGGAAGATGGTTCGTCATCAGACGGGGTGGCCTGGGGCATTGGTGGTCCGGACCTAGAGGTCCTCGACTGGGATCCGGGCGTCCAGCCTCACCTCGTGTGCATTGGCTCTCAAGGCTCCGGCAAATCGCATTTTCTCAGCGTGATTCTCGCCGGAATCAGCCAGCTGAGTCGGGAGGAAACCCGCCTGGTGGTCATCGATGAGCGCCGCGCGCATTTGGGGACGCTGGATGAGGAGATGGTGGCGGCCTATGGGGCGTCGGCAAGCGCGGCCACCCAAGCCATTCTCGATACAGTGCGCACCCTAGAGCAGCGCCTCCCTGGCGCCGACGTCACCCCTGCCCAGCTCGCCGCGCGGAGCTGGTGGCAGGGCCCAGATATTTACCTTGTCATCGATGACCTCGACCTCGTCAGCGAGATAGCGCTAGCACCTCTGCTGGAGCTCCTCCCGCACGCCCGCGATGTGGGGCTGCACCTGGTGTTCGCGCGCAAAGCAGGTGGCATTGGGCGCGCGATGTTTGGGCAGTTCCTCTCGGCGGTGCGGGACTTGCAGCCGGCGCTGCTGCTTCTCGACGCCGACCGTGACGAAGGCGCCATCTTCGGCGTCAAACCGACGGCATTGCCGCCCGGCCGCGGCCAATGGGTCGTCCGCGGCGTATCCCAAGGCTTGGCGCAGGTCTATGTGCCAAGCGCCGATAGTTCACATACCTCACCACAGACCACAAGCAACAAGGGAGAGAACCAATGACCACGACGCATGCACTGCGAACCCCGACAACCGCGCCCGAGACCACGCTAGCTATTACGGTGCTCGATGCCGCCACGATCTATGAAGGCCCAGAGACGATCTATCGCTATGACCTGCCCGGCACCGGAATCGCCGAAGGCTGGGCGTTGGAGGCAGTCCTCGACCAAGCCGAAAAGGTCTGCGGGGCGGAATGGCCGGACATCAGCGTTGATGTGGTGGCGGATCCCTCCGGAACGGAGGTCAGTGTCGAAGCCGTGAGTATTCTGCGCCGTCAGCTCGCTGGTGCGGGTGCGACCGTGCAGGAACCAGAACCATTGCCGCCGTCCGGGGTTGGTGCGGTCAATAACTCGCTGGATGCTGTTCTCTCGGAGGTGGGCGGACAGCAGGAGCCCAGTGATGATGAGAAAACGCTGACCACCGAGTTGTCGCGGCCTGTTCGCCGCAGGCGTTCGCACCGTGCAGCGGAATCTCGCTGGTCCGCGCTGTTGGGAGGTATCGATCCTTTCTACATTGCAATCGCGGTCATGGTGCTCGTAGTGGCCGGGGTGTCGTGGTGGGCGGTGGGTCGCAAGGATGCGGCTGTGGCAGCGTCGACTCCCGATCAGACAGCTGAAGGAGCATCTGCCGCCTCCGGGACTTCGGGCACCGCCTCGAATCCCGACACGGAGGCACAGCCCGAGGGCCCGGCCGAGGGGGCCGGAGCTGAGGAAACCGGAAGCAGGCAGCTGCGACCCGGTCAGCAGGCCATCGACGTGGAGGGAATGTCCCTGGTGCTTCCTCAAGGATTCCGCACCAGCGTGGAGGATGGTCTGGTCACCGCTGCCGGTGAAGACCCTAACCTGCGCATCCTCCTGGCTGCTGATCCGCTTTTCAATGTGCCTGTCGACGTGTTGTTCACAGAGATTAAAGAGCAGATCGAATCCGATCCTGCCCTCCGTGATCCGGTAGAGGACTCTGGACGGCTGACGTATACCGAGGACCCCGGCGACGGCTCCCGGGTGACGTGGATGATGTGGGAAGACAAGGGCCATCAGATGTCCGTGGGCTGCCACACCAAGTTTGAGCCCAATGTAGTGCAGAAGGCTGCCTGCCGAATGGCGGCAGAATCGCTGGTCAAGAAGGACTAAGCGGGAAAGTTCTGCGAATCTCAAAGAATCTGGAAATTAGCGGGAACCGATGAGCTACTAGCTCAGTCCAATAAGGGTGAGAAGGACACAGGGTGCTTCTCGGGGGGAAGAAACACACACCAATCCCTAGGAATAAGGGATACGCCCCAAGGTAGGGAACAAGACAGAAAGAGAAGGACATGACTCAAACGTTCCGCACAGAAGCCGACGTAATGGTGGCCACCGCTGGCCGCGTCGACTCCACCAACGACGAGGTACAGGGGGAGCTCACCCGCCTGCAGGGTGTTGTGGACTCCGTCCGTGGCAGCTGGGCAGGCCGCGCGCAGGTTTCCTTTGACAACCTAATGCAGCGCTACAACTCCTCCGCGCAGCAGCTGCGTGAGGCGCTGACCGCCATCAGCGAGAACATCAGGGACAATGCCCGCAACTTTGATTCGGTCGAGGCTGATAACGCCCAGTCTTTCGAGAACGTTGGCGGCGCGGGCCTGGCCCTCTAAACACGAGCTGCTTTCACTGACTACTGCACACGCTGAATCACGCACGAACACAGAAGATAAGGAACACGCAATGTCTGGAATCAAGTATCAGTTTGGCGCCATCGCCGGTGCCGCCGCCGACATCAACTCCACCTCGGGCCGCATCAACGGGCTCCTCGGTGACCTCAAATCCACCCTGCAGCCGATGGTATCGACGTGGGAGGGAGATTCCGCTGCCGCATATAACGCGGCGCAGGCGAAATGGGACAAGGCAGCCGCCGAGCTCAACACGGTGCTAGCGACCATCTCCACCACGGTTTCCCAGGGCAATGACAATATGAGCGACGTCAACCGTCGCGCTGCCGCTAGCTGGGGCTAAACCACTCCTACTGTGAGTCTTGAGCTGGGTGTGCGGACACTTTCTGCCTGACCATTCACCACCATGAGCAGTGAGCGGGAGGGGGGAAGACGCGGAGGCTAGGGGAGTGGCGCAGAGAATGGAAGGGCTGGACGCGCCACCTTGACCCACACCACCCTCCGCTCACTCAGCAAAAGGCGCCGGTATCGCTTCTCATCAACGTTTCTGTCTCGAACCCCCACCCCGAATTAGCAGGGATGGAGGCGTTGGTGAGGGGCGATATCGGCGTTTTGGGTTTTTGATCCGCTGCGTACTAAAGTGAAGCACCTATGTGTCCGCACCCTTGTTGACTTGGGTGCGCGCGTGCTGCAGGTCTCCACCGGCCGCTGTATGTACCGCGTAGGGGCTTACATAGCGATGGCCGGCAGTTCCGAGACAGACTTTCAAGGAGTCATTTTGTCTACTTTCCACCCGAAGAGCGGTGACATCACCCGCAAGTGGTACGTCATCGACGCTACCGACGTGGTTCTGGGCAAGCTCGCTTCCACCGTGGCTGACATGCTGCGCGGCAAGCACAAGCCCCAGTACGCACCGAACGTTGATTGCGGCGACCACATCATCATCCTGAATGCGGACAAGATCCACATTTCCTCCAACAAGCGCGAGCGCGAGATGCGCTACCGCCACTCCGGTTACCCGGGCGGCCTGAAGTCCATGACCCTTGGTCAGTCCCTGGACGCCAACCCGGTCCGCGTTATCGAGGAAGCTGTAAAGGGCATGATGCCGCACAACAAGCTTTCCAACGCCTCCATCAAGAAGCTGCACGTTTTCGTGGGCGAGGAGCACCCGTACGCCGGCCAGAAGCCGGAAACCTTTGAGTTTAAGCAGGTGGCACAGTAATGACCGAGCAGAACATCGACAACAATGTAGCCGACGCTGCCGACATCGCTGCAGCAACCGCCGCTACCGAGGAGTTCACCAACACCATCGGTGATTCCCTGGCAACCGATACCGAGGCTGAGGTTGAGATCGCTGCCCCGGCTATCCACGAGGGCCCGATCCAGACCGTTGGTCGCCGTAAGCGCGCCATCGCTCGTGTTCGCCTCGTTGCTGGTTCCGGCAACATCTCCGTCAACGGCCGCGCCTTTGACGAGTACTTCCCGAACAAGCTGCACCAGCAGGACATCCTGCTGCCGCTGACCATCCTCGAGCGCGAGGGTCAGTTCGACATCAAGGTCACCGTCAACGGTGGTGGCCCGACCGGTCAGGCAGGCGCCCTGCGCCTGGCTATCGCCCGCGCACTGAACATCTACAACCCGGCTGACCGCCAGGCCCTGAAGAAGGCTGGCCTGCTCACCCGTGATGCTCGTGCCGTGGAGCGCAAGAAGGCTGGTCTGCACAAGGCACGTCGTGCCCCGCAGTACTCCAAGCGTTAATCTTCGCTTACTGCATTTTCCGAAAGCCGCTGCTTCCCTTTCGTGGAGGCGGCGGCTTTCGCCGTGTATGGCAGGGGTGGGGCGAGTTTCCTGCTATGTTGCGGGGTATAACCAAGCCCCAAAGGTGGACCGATCTGCGCCACACAACGGGGAGCGGGCATAATGAACAACTATGACTCGACTTTTTGGAACCGATGGAGTTCGCGGCCTCGCGAACAAGAAGCTCACACCGATTCTCGCGCTGCGCTTGGGCCAGGCGGCAGCGGAAGTTCTTACTTCAGACCGTGAATCTTATGAGCGTCGCCCGCTCGCGATTATCGGGCGCGACCCGCGTGTGTCGGGTGAGATGCTGGATGCGGCGATTGCCTCGGGTCTGGCATCGCGAGGCGTTGACGTCGTGCGCGTCGGCGTGCTGCCTACCCCGGCAATCGCGTTCCTTACCGATGACTTTGGGGCAGATCTCGGCGTGATGATCTCCGCTTCCCATAACCCGATGCCAGACAATGGCATCAAGTTCTTCTCCGCGGGCGGCAAGAAGTTGCCGGATGAGGTGGAAGACCGCATCCAGGCTGCTATGGACAATCTCACTGAAGATGGCCCGACTGCGACCAAGATTGGCCGCATTATTTCGGAGGCTCCCGACGGCCGCGAGCGCTACCTGAAGCACTTGGCCGAGGTTGTTACCACGGATCTCAGCGGCATCAAGGTGGTCGTCGACACTGCAAATGGTGCTGCCTCCAAGGTTGCACCGCAGGCCTATGAGGCTGCGGGTGCTGAGGTCGTTGCCATTCACAACAAGCCTAATGCCTTCAACATCAATGAGGATTGCGGCTCGACGCACATTGAGAAGACCCAGGAGGCCGTCGTCGAGCACGGCGCCGATCTGGGCCTAGCGCACGATGGTGACGCTGACCGCTGCCTAGCCGTGGACGCCGAAGGCAACGTCGTTGACGGTGACCAGATCATGGCGATACTCGCCGTGGGTATGAAGGAAGAAAACGATCTTCGCTTCAACACCTTGGTGGCCACCGTGATGTCGAACCTGGGCCTGAAGCTGGCCATGCAGGAGCAGGGCATCGAGGTCAAGGAAACCGCTGTGGGTGACCGCTACGTGCTGGAAGAGCTCAATCGCGGTGACTTCTCTCTGGGCGGTGAGCAGTCCGGCCACGTGGTGCTGCCGGATGATTGCACCACTGGTGATGGCACGCTAACCGGTTTGTCCATCATGGCGCGCATGGCCAAGTCCGGAAAGTCCCTCAAGGAGCTGGCCTCCGTGATGACGGTGCTGCCGCAGGTGCTTATCAACGTGCCGGTTTCCGACAAGACCGCCATCCTTAACGCCCCTGAGGTTAAGGAAGCTATCGCTGCTGCCGAGGCGGAGCTCGGTGATACCGGCCGTGTTCTGCTGCGCCCGTCCGGCACGGAGGAGCTCTTCCGCGTCATGGTGGAGGCTGCTGAAAAGGAGCAGGCGCGCAAGGTCGCAGGCAAGCTTGCGGCCGTCGTTGCTGCAGTGTAGCTCTACTCATTCCACCACAACCCCAGGCTGCTGGCCTGGGGTTTCGTGTTTTTGGGGTGGTGTGGGAACCAAAGGGGATGTTTCTCAGTCCAATAAAAGCAGGAATCACTGTTTGTTGTGGACGAGAAGGAGGGCGCATATGCCCGACGTATTTTTTGATGAGGATGAAGCCACGCGGCTTCTCGACGCCGTCGTGGACCAAACCCGTGCCCAAAGTGACGCGCACCGCGGGGATAGGCCGAATTTTCCCCAATCCTCCGCGGGGCGTGATTTCGGCGGGCACGGCGCACAGATTCAGGCCCTGTTGAACCGGCTCCATGAACGCGGTGCGTGGCGGTTAGAGAACATATCGGCCACAGCGGATGCCGCGCGCGAACAACTGCGTGCTTTCGGGGACGTGGACCGCGGCCTCGCCGGGCAACTCGGTGACCAAGAAGTAGGGGTGAATTGATGTCCACGATGGTCAAGTCACTCTTGGGTGATTATTCACAAGCGGTGTCCCAGTTCCAAGCGGCAAGCCAAGGAGGCTATTCCGGGCCCAGCACGCCTATTGGCTTGTTGGGGGACATGGTGGGGTCGGTCGATGGGATTAACCCAGGCGACTTGGTTACGAACACTGCGTCGGCGATGGGTGCTCGCCGCCCAGGGCGCGGTGGTAACGGGTTGCGGGAATTCCTTCTCGGCACGGTTCTATCGCTGGCCGGGGGAGCGATCATGGATCATTTGCGCGGCGTGCAAGACGATTTCGAAAAGGAAAGGGACGAAGCCGGTGATTTGGTGGAATCCGCGCAGCAGTGTTCGGATGCCATCGAAGACGTCGTTGATGTTTCTGATTCCGCGGTGGCAGAGCTTATCTCTGCTGTGATTCCACTGATTAACATCTTGACCATGCTGTTGCAGCGGCACCCTCTGGGAAAGGTCATCATCCCGGTGATATCGCGCATTGGTGGGGAGCTTATCGATCAGACGAATGACACCATCACGCAAACGTGCCGGGACCGCGATACCGCCATTGAGAATTGCTATGACGAGTTTGAACGGCGCTGCACCGAGGTGTGCGAGCGGGAGCTGCCGGAAACCCCGCCAGAGCCCGAATGCGGCTGTGAGGAGAAGCGGAAAGAGTGCCCGCAACCTGAGCCTGAACCTTGTGCACCGGCCCAGCCGTCACCAGCTCCGGCCCCGTCCACACCGTCTCAGCCCACACAGCCAGCTCAGCCTTCGGCGCCAGCTGCACCGCAGCAACCTGTAGAGCCGAAACCAGAAACACCGGTGGCACCACTAGAAAAGCCGGAGCCCACCCAGCCCGCCACGGTGCCTGAAAAAGACTGCCCACCGGTTGAAGAGAAGCCACAGCCGGCGACGCCGTCTGAGCCGAGCCATGTGCCGACTGAGCCCGCTTCAACGGCACCAGAAGAGGAGCACACACCGTGCCGCTGCACAGAAGAGAAAGCGGCACACACCTGTGACTGCGGTGAGCATCAGCGAGAACTAGGAACCACGAAGCCCGCTGATGCAGGAGTTGACGTTCCCATCGAGCCTGTGCCGCAGGAGGTGGTGGACTGCCCAGAGGACGAGGAGCCGGTGGCTGAGGAGGCCAAGTGTCCTGAAGAGTCGTTAGAAAGCGATGATTGCGAAGAGTCAGAGCAGCCACCCGGTGCGGAAGCAGGTGAGTGCAAGCCTGAAGAAGCCTGCTGTGGAAGCTTAGGCCTGCTTGGCGTGGGCGTTGCCATTCTGGGGCTGGGTCTGTTGGCTGAGGCAGCTATGGACTTCGTGGAGAATCTGCCGGAGCCGGAGCCCGTACCGGAGCCTGTACCCGAGCCAGAACCGCAGCCAGAGCCCGAACCCTGCCCACCGCCTGCACCAGAGCCTGCTCCTGACAACGGTGTTACGCCGCCGCCTCCGGAGCTGAACAACGTTCCTGAGCCAGAGGCACCGCCAGAGAAACTTGCGCACATGCAGGCAGCGGAGGCACCGGCGCCACAGCCAGCTTCGGCGCCAGCACCTGCACCTGGGCCAGTACCAGGTCCGGCCGCTGGGGCTGAGGCCACGCCAGAAATGCCCCCGCAAGAAAGTTCAGAAACCTCCTCCGTACACGCACGAAAGGCAGGGCAGTGGTAATGCCGCACAATGATTTTGATGAGTTCGCACGCGGATTCCGCGAGCGCACAGCCGCACGGCTGCTGGAATTTGAGAAAGCCATGGCTAAAGCACAGGACGAATTGGAAAAGTCTGCGCAGCGTGCCGCCCAAGCCCAATCGCCTACAGAGGCGCAGCGGCGGAACCCTGCTTCTAGGAGCGGAGCGCACAGTCAAAGCCAAAGGCAGGGGCGAGGCCGCCCGCGCGGCCAAGTGCAATCAGTGCTCAGGCGCGGGTGACACGGAAACCGGGAAATTCCTCTGTGCGCCAGCAGCTCCCGGTGTTACTGTGGCGTGAGTAGCCACTGCACGTATCAACCAAGGTTTGGGGGAAGACCACATGACAGTTCCTTGGCGTTATGACGTCTTGTGGGGAGTTCTTCCCATGCTGTACCTCTTGGTGGCTTTTGTCGTGCTTGGCATTGAGATTAAATGCGACAGAGATATGGCCCACATAAAGCTGTGGACGGCCGCGCAGCTGCTTCTCCCAGGAATTGGCCTTATCGCCTGGCTTCTCCTTGAAGTTCCCCGCTTAAAAAGACTAAAGCAGGACGAATAAACGATCGTCCTGCTTTAGTCGGAGCACACGTGCGCCTTGCGGTGCTAGCTCGTCGAAACCTTTCCCGTCGCTAGAAACCCGCGCGCTTGGTGAGGTCCTCGCCGAGGAAGCTCTCGACGCCCTTGGCGGAGGCGTCGGCAGCCGCAAAGGCGTCATACTTGGACTCACCAGCCAGGGTGGACAGCAAGAAGCCGGTGACTAGGCCGCGGGCTGTCTCAACGGCGGATCCTTGGAAGAAGCCGGAACCAAGCGCCAACTTGAAGAATTTATCCTCGCTGAAACCGGACTGCGTGCCCTTAGCAATCTCACGGTAGGCCACCGGGCCGCCCCAGGCGTTGGCTAGCTTCGCGGGATTACCGGCGCGGAAGATATCATCCTGGCCTGCGCCGATAACGAGCCCGCGGGCCTTAACAGCGTGGGCGGCCTGAACTGCAGAGGGGGAAGTATCGGCGGGGTAGAGGGCAGCGACGGCGCGGACCTTTGGGTTATCCACGGCGGCCAAGGTGGCTACGCCGCCGCCCATGCCGTGTCCAAAGACACCCAGTTTGGAGGGGGACACCGAAATCTTTCCGGCACCCAACCGGACACCAGCGGCAATCTGCAACGCCGATTCGAGGTCGGCAGCCAAGTTGCGGTGCTTGGCAAAGACGCCTGTTTCTGTATCGGGAGCAACCACTACGATGCCCCAGCTGGCCAAGTGGCGCAGGGTGGCGTGGTAGTCCTTAACGCTTTTCGTCCAGTCGTGGGCAAATGCCACGGCAGGCAGACCTTTACCCTCAGCTGGGGTGTAGACCTTGCCTTCCAGCCCTGCATAGGACAGGTCCCCGACGAGAACGCGGTGCGGGCCGCGCTTGGACAACGTACCGAGATGCTTCTTCAAATTCGCAGACACGCTTTACAGAATAGAGCAAAGAGTAGGTAAAGCGGTGGACACTATAAGGCAGTGGGGGGAGAATTAAACGCGATCCTTGAGATTCGGCATGATAAATCATGCTGTAAAATTTTTTCCCATGTGTGGAATCGTTGGATACATTGGCCGAAATACCGATGGCCGTGAGTACTTTGCGTTAGACGTTGTGCTGGAGGGCCTGCGCCGACTGGAGTATCGCGGCTATGACTCAGCAGGCGTCGCAATGTACGCCGATGGTGAGATCGGCTGGCGCAAGAAGGCCGGAAAGGTCGCTGCGCTGGAAGCCGAAATCGCTGCGCGTCCACTGAAGGATTCCGTCCTGGGCATCGGCCACACCCGCTGGGCTACTCACGGTGGCCCGACCGATCTGAACGCCCACCCGCACGTGGTGGATGGCGGCAAGCTCGCCGTCGTGCACAACGGCATCATCGAGAACTTTGCTGAGCTTAAAAGCGAGCTGGAGGGCAAGGGACATAACTTCGTCTCCGAGACCGACACCGAGGTAGCCGCCACCCTTCTGGCAGATGTGTTCCACAACGAAGCCAGCGGTGACCTCACCAAGGCTATGCAGCTGACCGGCAAGCGTCTGGAAGGTGCGTTCACCCTCTTGGCTATTCACGCCGAGCAGGCGGATCGCATCGTGGCTGCGCGCCGCGATTCGCCGCTGGTCATCGGCCTGGGTGAGGGGGAGAACTTCCTGGGTTCGGACGTCTCCGGCTTCATCGACTACACCAAGTCTGCCGTGGAGATGGACAACGACCAGGTCGTGACCATCACCGCGGATGACATCGAAATCACCGACTATGAGGGCAACCCCGCCCAGGGCAAGCCTTTCGAGATCAAGTGGGATGCCGCTGCTGCTGAAAAGGGCGGCTTTAACTCCTTCATGGAGAAGGAAATCCACGACCAGCCAGCAGCCGTGCGCGATACCCTGCTGGGCCGCCTCGATGAGACCGGCAACCTGATCCTCGATGAGATCCGCATCGAGGAATCGGTGCTCAAGTCCATCGACAAGATCATCGTCATCGCCTGCGGCACCGCCGCCTACGCCGGCCACGTCGCGCGCTACGCCATCGAGCACTGGTGCCGCATCCCGTGCGAGGTGGAGCTGGCCCATGAGTTCCGCTACCGCGATCCGATCGTCAACGAGAAGACCCTGGTCGTGGCCCTGTCCCAGTCGGGCGAGACCATGGATACCCTCATGGCCGTGCGCCACGCCCGCCAGCAGGGCGCCAAGGTGATTGCCATCTGCAACACCCAGGGTTCCTCCATTCCGCGCGAGTCCGACGCCGCCCTCTACACCCACGCCGGCCCGGAGATCGCCGTGGCCTCCACCAAGGCCTTCCTGGCGCAGATCACCGCGACCTACCTGCTGGGCCTCTACCTGGCGCGCCTGCGCGGCAACATGTTCTCCGATGAGGTCAACTCGGTCCTCGAAGACCTGCGTGGCATGCCGGAAAAGGTCCAGGCAATCATCGACAACGAGCAGCAGGTCTACGACCTAGCCAACGCTATGGAGAACGCCAAGTCGGTGCTCTTCCTGGGCCGCCACGTCGGCTTCCCCGTCGCGCTGGAGGGCGCGCTCAAGCTCAAGGAGATTGCCTACCTGCACGCGGAGGGCTTCGCCGCCGGTGAGCTCAAGCACGGCCCCATCGCGCTCATCGAGGAAGGGCAGCCGGTCTTCGTCATCGTGCCTTCCCCGCGTGGCCGCGATTCCCTGCATGCCAAGGTTGTCTCCAATATCCAGGAGATCCGCGCCCGTGGTGCTATCACCATCGTCATCGCGGAAGAGGGCGACGAGGCAGTCGAGGCCTACGCCAACCACATCATCCGCATCCCGCAGGCGCCGACGCTGATGCAGCCGCTGCTGGCTACCGTTCCGCTGCAGATTTTCGCCTGCGGTGTAGCCACCGCCAAGGGCTATGACGTGGACCAGCCGCGCAATCTGGCGAAGTCCGTGACCGTCGAATAGCGCTGAGCCCTCAAGTGGCACAATGGTGGGTATGTTAAAAACCACCGTTGACCTCAACGCTATTGCCCACAATGTTGCTCGCGTGAAGGAGGCGGTGGCTCCGGCCCGCCTCATGTGCGTGGTCAAGGCGGATGCCTATGGCCACGGCATCGAGCGCTGCGCACCGGTCATGGCGAAGGCTGGGGCAGACGCCTTCGGGGTGGCCACCTTGGCCGAGGCTGTCGCACTGCGGAAGGTCATTGACACCCTCCCCATCGCTGCTTGGCTGTGGGAGCCAACAGAGGACATCGCCCCGGCCCTCGCCGCTGGTATCCAGATCGGTATCCCTTCGCTGGCGCACGCCCAAGCACTCATTGCTGCTGAGACTCCCACCGAAGTCTTCGTGATGGTGGAGACGGGGATGCACCGATCGGGCGTCGACAAGCATGCGTGGGAGGAGACCTTCCGCCTGCTTGCCGACGCCCCCCACATCACCGTCCTCGGCCTCATGTCCCACTTCGCCTGCGCTGATGAGCCGGCGCACCCGCACAATGATCATCAGGAATCTGAGTTCCGCCAGGCCCTAACGCTTGCCCGTGAGGTGGGGCTGGAGTGCCCGCTGAACCACCTGGCTAACTCGCCCGCGGCCTTGACTCGCCCCTCGGCGCGTTTTGAACAGGTGCGCGTCGGTGTGGCCCTGTATGGGCTCGAACCGGTCGCCGGGCGCGACCATGGGCTGGAACCCGCCATGACGTGGGAGGCTTCCGTCGTCGCAGTGAAGCCGATTTCGGCGGGGGAGTCCACGTGTTATGGCCTGACCTGGACCGCGGATAGCGACCGCGAGCTCGCCACCGTCAGCGTGGGCTATGCCGATGGCCTACCGCGCGCCTTTCAGGGGGCGCTGCAGGTAGGTATTGGCGGCGAGCTCTACCCGCAGGTGGGGCGGGTCTGCATGGACCAGATCGTCGTCGACCTCGGCGCGAGCCCTCACGGCGTGCGCGCCGGAGACACTGCCGTTATCTTCGGGCGCGGCGGTATGAGCGCTACAGAATTGGCCGAGACAGCCGGGACCATCAACTATGAAGTGGTGTGCCGCCCCACCGGGCGCACCGAGCGTACATACCGCGAAGGAGCTAGCGATGCGCAGTGATTTTCCACACGAAGGACGCCGTGAGGCCGCCACGCCAGAGGATGCCCAGGCATTTGGTGAAGAGCTAGGCGCGGCGCTGGAAGCAGGAGACCTAGTTATCCTCGACGGCCCCTTAGGTGCCGGGAAAACCACCTTTACGCAGGGCATTGCCCGCGGGATGCAGGTGAAGGGGCGGGTGACCTCACCGACCTTCGTCATCGCCCGCGAGCACCCTCCCCGCGTGGGCGGGCCGACGTTGGTGCACGTGGATGCCTACCGCCTGCTCGATCATTCGGATGATCCGTTGGGGGAGCTGGACAGTCTAGACTTGGACACCGAAATAGAGGACGCCGTGGTCGTTGCCGAGTGGGGTGGGGGCTTCATGGAGCGCCTGTCTGATGCGTACCTCGCTATCACAATTAACCGCGACTCGGACGATGATGTCCGCGTATTTACATGGAAATGGGTGAATTAACGTGCTGGCTTTTCTTGCTGAACAGCCCTTGCTGACGCTCTTTCTCATCATGGCGGTGGGACTGGCCGTGGGCAAGATCAATGTCTTCGGCATCTCGCTCGGCGCCGCGGCTGCGATGTTCGTGGCCTTGGGCTTGTCCGCAGCGAACCCGGACATCGTGGTCCCGGCGTTCGTGTACCAATTTGGCCTGGCCATCTTCGTTTACGTCATCGGCCTGAACTTCGGCCGTAGCTTCTTCGAAGATTTCCGCCGGCGCGGCTGGAAGATGTCCATGGTGGTCATCGTCTTCTTCTTCATTCTGGCGGGGCTGACAACCCTGGCGATGCGCCTCTTTGATCTGGACCCCGCGATCAGCGTGGGTACCCTTGCAGGTTCGCTGAGCTCGACGCCGGGTATGGCAGCGGTCGTCGAGGCGCTGGGCGGCGATAGCACCCCGGTGGTGGGTTATTCGCTGGCCTACCCAGGCTGCATTATCGGCACCATTCTGGTGGCCGCCATTGGTGCGAAAGTCCTGCGTGTGAACCACGTTGAGGACGCCCGCGCCGAGGGCATGATTGCGGAGCCACTGGAGTGGCGGGCGGTGCGCCTGACCCGCGACTTTGACGCAACGGTAGGTCAGCTGCAGGAGGTGACTGGCGAGCGCGTCATCGCTACCCGCCACGTCAACAATCCCCACAACCACAACCTGGCCTACCCGGAGCTGCCGCTGCGCGCCGGCATGGAGCTTTTGCTCAACGGCACGGCCCCAGCGCTGGATAGCGCGATTTCCCAATTGGGTGAGGAGATCCACCTCAACCTCCACGAGGAAGATGGCCTGGTCTACCGCCGCCTGACCGTGTCCAGCCCACGTGTTGCGGGCTATCAGCTCAAGGACTTGGACACTGTGAAGGAAGGCTTCCTCATCGCGCGCGTGCGCCGCGGTGACTCGGACGTTGTACCGAACGAGGAAACCGTCCTGCATTACTCGGACCGCGTGCGCGTTATCACCGCGCCGGGCAGGCTTGACGACGTCCGCCGTTTCCTCGGCGACTCCGAAGCCAAACTCGGCAACGTTGATCTCTTCCCCTTTGCCCTCGGTCTCTTCATTGGTCTGCTCTTCGGCGCTATCCCGATTCCGTTGCCGGGTGGCACGACGCTCTCCTTCGGCTTCGGTGGCGGCCCCATCGTCGTCGGCCTCATCCTGGGCGCGCTGGGCCGCTCGGGCCCGATTAACTGGCAGCTTCCTTTCCACGCCAAGCAGACAATCTCCACGCTGGGCTTGACCTTGTTCTTGGCGGGCGTGGGTACGTCGGCAGGCGGCCAGTTCCGTGATGCGCTGTCGGATCCGACCTCCCTGAAGTACATCGGTGTGGGCATGGTGCTGTCGCTGGTCTCCGCCATCGGCATCGTCGCGGTATCCATGCTGGTGCTGCGCCTGAAGTTTGATGAGTCGATGGGCATCGCCGCGGGTATGACCACGAACCCGGCGATCATGGCCTACCTCAACCCCCAGACCGGTACTCAGCTGGCAGAGCGCGGCTATGCCACCGTGTATCCCACGACGATGATCGGCAAGATTCTCATGTGCCAGGTCTTGGCCTTGATTATTGTTTGATAGTCGTCGCGTAGGATATCCCCGTACTGTTTATTCCCGCTATCCCCGCGTGAGGAGCTAACACCACCTTTATGAACAAGCTTGGTCAATTCATCACCACTGTCGTTATCGGCGGCTTCGCCGTATTCCTTGCCGCGCTCATCGTGCTGCCGATGGTCCGGACGGCGGACGCGGAGTCGAAGGAGCCCTCAACCGTTGCTCAGTCCCTGAGCGCCTACCCGAAGAATCTGGACTTCGCTATGTTCATCCCGCAGGATGTGTACGGCCCAGAGTGGAGTGCGGCCGCAGCCGTCTGCCCGGGTATCACCGAAGAGCAGCTCAAGGAGCGCGGAGTGGAGACGGGAAACCTGAATATCGACTTCGTCGATGGGGCTGTGCCTGATGACGTGAACTACATGCTGCTGGTCTCGCAGTACAACGAATTCAAGGCGGAGAAGCTGCCGCGCGCGAAGGTGGACCTCTGTGATGGTTTCCTGCAGCAGCTGAAGACACCGGAAGCTGCTAGCCAGAATATCCCGCCGCTGTTGCCGTTCCAGCAGGGACAGCCGCTGCAGTTTATGCGCGATACCCCGGAATACGTGGAGAAATTGGGGAAGAACAACCCTGACTACGTTGAGACCGACTGGCACCTCGCAGGCTAATGAAGGTTCTCGCACTCGATACCGCCACCACGGATCTGGTCACGGGCATCGTTGACACCGACACCGGGGAGAGCATCGACCGTGTTATCAGCGGTACGCGCGCCCACAACGAGAAGCTCATCCCTACTATCGAAGAGCTGCTTGCCGACGCCTCCCTGACCTACCCAGATCTCTCCGCCATCGTCGTGGGCATGGGGCCCGGGCCGTTTACCGGTCTGCGCGTAGGCATGGCTACCGCTTCCGCCCTGGGAGTGGCCCTTGATCTGCCGGTCCATGGTGTGTGCACTCTGGATGCCATCGCGCACGGGCGCACGGGGGAGTGGCTGGTGGCCATCGACGCCCGCCGCAAAGAGGTCTACTGGGCCACCTTTGCCGATGGGGAGCGTCGCAGCGGCCCAAACGTATCGAAGCCGGAAACCCTTGATCTGAGCGCCGCCGGACTCGCGAGCCCGGAAAGCGTGCGCCTAGTGTTCCCCGAGTCTATTGCCCCGCGTTTGCCGGAGGGCATCGCTGACCTTCCCCGTGAGTGGGCTACCCCGCGCGCAGCGGGTTTGGTTGCCTGCGCCGATCTGTCCGCTGAACCTGAGCCGCTTGTCCCGCTCTACCTTCGCCGTCCCGATGCCGTGGAACCACAGGCCAAGCCGCGCTCGGCTGCCTTGGTCGGCGGCATCGAGGACACAGCGGCATCATGAGGCTGCGGCCATTAGCGTCCGCGGACGCGCCGCGCTGTGCCGAGTTAGAGAAGGTCCTTTTCCCCGGCGAAAGCCCATGGCCGGCGCGAGCCTTCGAGCAGGAAATCGCGGCGGGCCACACCACGTACTGGGCGGTTGACGCAAGCGTCAACCGCGTGGGCCACAACGACAACCACGCGGAAGTTCTCGGCTACGCCGGCGTGGGCCGCATGGGCCCCGCTGCTTGGCCGGAGTACGAAATCCGCACCATCGGCGTCGACCCCGCGGCCCAACGGCAGGGCATCGCGCGGCTGATGATGGACGCCATCGTCGAACGTGCAGATTCCCACGACGCGCCCATCTTCCTCGAAGTGCGCGTAGGCAACGATCCGGCCATCCGCCTCTACGAGGCCTATGATTTTGTCATCAACGGCCTGCGCCGCAATTACTATCAACCCTCCGGTGCGGACGCCCACACCATGTATCGACCACGAAAGAGTGAAAGATGTTAATCCTCGGCATCGAGTCCTCCTGCGACGAAACCGGCGTGGGCATCATCGAGCTGTTTGATAACGGCCACATGGAGATCCGCGCCGACGTCGTCGCCTCCTCCATGGAGCAGCACGCGCGCTTCGGCGGCGTGGTTCCGGAGATTGCCTCCCGCGCCCACCTCGAGGCCATGCCACAGGTGATGAAGGCGGCGTTGGAGGAAGCGGGCGTCAAGAAGCCAGATGCGGTGGCCGCCACCGTGGGCCCGGGCCTAGCCGGCGCGCTCCTCGTCGGAGCGTCGGCAGCCAAGGCTTTTGCTTCCGCGTGGGGCGTGCCCTTCTACGGCGTCAACCACCTCGGCGGTCACGTCGCGGTGGCGAACCTGGAGGGCGAGGAGCTGCCGCATTCGGTGGCACTGCTCGTCTCCGGCGGCCACACGCAGCTGCTCGAGGTTGAGGCCGTGGGCAAACCCATGAAGGAGTTGGGCACCACGCTTGACGACGCCGCCGGCGAAGCCTACGACAAAGTCTCCCGTCTGCTGGGCTTGGGGTATCCGGGAGGGCCGATCATCGATAAGCTGGCTGCCCAAGGAAAGCCCACCATCGACCTGCCGCGGGGTTTGTCCAAGGCTGAGGACCTGCGCGGGCCCAACCGCCACAACTTCTCCTTCTCAGGGCTCAAGACTGCGGTGGCGCGCCACGTGGAAAAAGCCGAGCGCGAGGGCACGACGGTCCAGGTTGAGGATCTCTGCGCCTCCTTCCAGGAAGCGGTGGCAGATGTGCTGACTGCCAAAGCTGTGCGCGCCTGCCAGGACACAGGCGCTAAGGTGCTGCTGCTCGGCGGCGGAGTGGCAGCGAATTCGCGGCTGCGCGCACTGGCGGCAAAGCGCTGCGAGTCTGCGGGCATTGAGTTGCGTGTGCCGCGCTTCAAGCTATGCACCGACAACGGCGTGATGATTGCGGCGGTGGCCGCCCAGCTCATTCACGAAGGCGCCGAGCCTTCCGGCCTGGCATGCGGGACGGATACGCAGCTTGAGGTGGAAGTCCCCCTCGTCGCCGCTGCGCGCTAGAAGATTCGTACCACGCTCTGTGTCGTCGAGATTGAGGACGCCGGTCACGGCCGCGCTCTAGCGGAGGCGTACTTGGGGGTGCGCTCTAGCGGATGCGCAACCCCCAGGGTGCCGGTAGTGTGATGACCGATAATCGTCCGGCTCACACACAAGGAGCTCACACCGTTATGACCACTGGATTCCTCGTTAACCCTGATCTGTCCCGCCGCATCATCGAGTTTGAGCTCGAACAGGCAAATCAATTCCTCGGTGGTACCACCGAGGATCGCGTTTCCGTGGCCTTCCAGGATGATGGCCAGACCTACGCGGCGTTGTTTAACCCGAACGCGAAGGCTGACGACGCCGACCCGAACCCGGTGGCCTCCTTGGCCCGCAACGCTGCGGCTACCGGCAACTCCGCTTTCTTGCAGGACCCAATCCGCTCCATCTGCGGACCGGTCATCTTTGTCGCTGCCGACGGTGACGATAAGAACATCGACGAAGTCGTCGAAGCCGTGGAGCACGGCATCCGCGCGGTGAAGAACTACCGCGAGGACAACCCGGAGGAGTACAACCTCTGGCGTGCGGCCGTCATCAACTCTGATAGGCAGGTCTAGATCTGACAGGCAGCCCCTAAACCCGCAGGCTGCCTCAATCCTGCAGGACGCCCCTAAACCCGCAGGCTGGCTTAGATTCGGCAAGAAGACTGTGCGCGCGCTCGCGCACCCGTCAAGTACTCAAGGACGCGACGGCCCGAATGGGCCCGAGCGTCTTTTGTAGTTTTGGATCTCACAAGATTCCAGGCAGCGGCGGGAATCGTGATAACTCTCGCGCGCGTGAGAGCATCATCCTGGCGGGGCGCCGCGGTAGGGCGGCGTGGTGGGAAGACCGGCCTGCTTGCAGGAGACATTTCTCGTGCTTG
The DNA here is from genome assembly GCF_001813175.1 of Corynebacterium sp. HMSC069E04. Classification (NCBI taxonomy): domain Bacteria; kingdom Bacillati; phylum Actinomycetota; class Actinomycetes; order Mycobacteriales; family Corynebacteriaceae; genus Corynebacterium; species Corynebacterium sp. HMSC069E04. Next base: position 57,984 of record NZ_KV811636.1, read on the forward strand.
AAGTGGCGTTCGCGGAGGGCGAACGGGTTAGCGGCCCACAACGTTGAGGGCTAGCAGTCGCGCGGGTAGAGTGCTAGGCAGGTTGTTTTGACCCACAGTTGTTCACCCGCGACGACGGCTGTGCTGGGCTACCCACAACCGGCACACGCACGTCCACGTGGACGTGCACTAGGAACACTTTGGAGGAAATCATCATGGCAAACATCAAGCCGCTGGAGGACAAGGTCCTCGTCCAGATCGTTGAAGCTGAGACCACCACCGCGTCCGGTCTGGTTATCCCGGACTCCGCGAAGGAGAAGCCGCAGGAGGCCACCGTCGTAGCCGTCGGCCCGGGCCGCACCAACGACAAGGGCGAGGTTGTCCCGGTCGGCGTCAACGAGGGCGACACCGTCATCTTCTCCAAGTACGGCGGCACCGAGCTGAAGTACGACGGCCAGGAGTACCTCCTGCTGTCCGCTCGCGACCTGCTCGCTGTCATCGAGAAGTAAAAGTAGGCGATTAACCCTATGCCAAAGCTGATTGCATTTGACCAGGAGGCCCGCGAGGGCATCCAGCGCGGTGTAGACACGCTGGCCGACGCCGTCAAGGTCACCCTCGGCCCCCGCGGCCGCAACGTCGTGCTGTCTAAGGCTTTTGGTGGCCCGACCGTCACGAATGACGGCGTCACCATCGCCCGCGACATTGATCTCGACGATCCTTTTGAGAACCTCGGCGTCCAGCTGGTGAAGTCCGTGGCCGTTAAGACCAACGACATCGCCGGTGACGGTACCACCACCGCGACCTTGCTGGCCCAGGCACTCGTCTTCGAGGGCCTGCGCAACGTTGCCGCCGGTGCTAACCCGGTGGAGCTCAACAAGGGCATCGAGGCGGCCGCTGAAAAGGTCGTCGAGGAGCTCAAGAAGCGCGCCACCCCGGTGAACTCCTCCGCGGAAATCTCCCAGGTTGCTACCGTGTCCTCCCGCGATGCGGAGGTCGGCGAGATGGTTGCCGGCGCGATGGACAAGGTGGGCAAGGACGGCGTCGTGACCGTCGAGGAGTCCCAAACCATCGAGTCCACCGTGGACGTGACCGAGGGCATTTCCTTCGACAAGGGCTACCTCTCCCCGTACTTTGCGACGGAGGAGGAGACCTACAACGCCGTGCTTGACGACGCCGCAATTCTCCTCGTCCGCAACAAGATCTCCTCCCTGCCGGACTTCCTGCCGCTGCTGGAGAAGATCGCGGAGTCCTCGCGCCCGACGCTGATCATCGCTGAGGACATCGAGGGCGAGCCGCTGCAGGCGCTCGTCGTGAACTCCATCCGTAAGGTCCTCAAGGTCGCCGCCGTGAAGTCGCCGTACTTCGGCGAGCGTCGTAAGGGCTTCATGGATGACCTGGCTGTTGTCACCGGTGCTACGGTCGTCGACCCGGAGGTCGGCATCAACCTCAAGGAGGTTGGCCCTGAGGTTCTCGGTTCTGCACGTCGCGTCACCGTGTCTAAGGAGGACACCGTGATTGTGGATGGTGCAGGTACTGCTGAGGCCGTCGAGGAGCGCCGCGAGCAGATCCGGCGCGAGATCGAGCGCACCGATTCCACCTGGGATAAGGAGAAGCTCGAGGAGCGCCTGGCCAAGCTGTCTGGCGGTGTTGCCGTCATCCGCGTTGGTGCCGCTACCGAGACCGAGGTCAATGAGCGCAAGCTGCGCGTCGAGGATGCCATCAACGCCGCCCGCGCGGCCGTTGAAGAAGGCGTTATCGCCGGCGGCGGCTCCGCACTGGTTCAGATCTCCCAGGAGCTCAAGGCCTTTGCCGAGGGCTTCGAGGGCGAGGCCAAGATTGGCGTGCAGGCTGTGGCCCGTGCGCTGACCCGCCCGGCCTACTGGATCGCTGAGAACGCCGGCCTGGATGGTTCCGTCGTCGTCGCCCGCGTTGCCGAGCAGGCCAACGGTGAAGGCTTCAACGCCGCCACCCTGGAGTACGGCAACCTGCTGGAGCAGGGCATCATCGACCCGGTAAAGGTCACCCACTCCGCCGTGGTTAACGCCGCCTCCGTGGCCCGCATGGTGCTCACCACCGAGGCTTCCGTCGTGGAGAAGCCCGCTGAGGAAGAGCCGGCTCAGGCTGGACACGCGCACGCGCACTAAACGTGCACGCGGGAAACCTACGTTTCCCGCGTCGCCACAAGGGTTCCCGCAGGGAGCGGTAGCTCCCCGCGTGGCCATAAGGAAGGCCCGCCGCCCGCATCCATCGCGGGGAGGCGGGCCTTTGCCGTGGGGCGGGAATCTCTGCCCCGTTATGAGACTGTGGAGCCGTAGAACAAGAATTCATCACCGCCACCGGCACCCGCGAAAACAACCTCAAGAACGTGGATGTGCGCATCCCCAAGCGCAAGCTCACCGTTGTCACCGGCGTGTCCGGATCCGGCAAGACCTCGCTGGTCTTCGACACCATCGCTGCCGAATCGCAGCGGCTCATCAACGAAACCTACCCGGGCTTCATGCAAGCTCCACCGCGCCCCGACGTGGACCGCTTGGAAGGGTTGACCGCCGCCATCGTCGTAGGCCAGGAACCCAGGGCGGCCTCTGCGCGCTCCACCTTCGGCACCGCCACCGACAATCACCGGGCACCTGCGCGTGCTTTTCCCCGCCTAGCAGAATCCCGCGCGGGCGAGCCCGCAGCTTATTCCCTCAACGATGGCTCCATCATGTACCCCGGCATGAAGGTGGACTCGTGGATGTGGCGCGCCTACGCCGAGTCCGGGCTGTATTCGGCCGACGTGCCGGTCCAAGACTTCACCGAGGAGCAAAAACGCAACCTGTATGAGACCGAGACCAAGGTCAAGGTCGGCGGCGTCAGCATGAGTTACATGAGGCTGGTCACGCGGCTCAAGACGAACGTGTTGAGCAAACCCGTGGAGTCCCTACAGAAGCATATTCGTGCCTTTGTCGAGCGCGCAGTGGTCTTTGTAGGTTGCCCCAGAGTGTCAGGGTACGTGCTTGGCGCAGAACGCGCGCGAGTTCCTCGACAAGGACACGTTGACCGCCCGCTACCTAGCGCAGGTGCTGTAGAACTGGCGGCTTCTACCGGCCTCCAATTGCCGGCTGCTGAATATCAGCGCAGCCTGCTTAACGCCATGGCTGGGGGAGGGCGGACTAGGCGCCGACGGTCGCGTGGGTGCGGCGCGAGCGCAAGGCAACGACGCGCTCGGATTCGCTCATGCCGCCCCACACGCCATAGGGCTCGCCGGATGCGAGGGCGTGTTCGCGGCACAATTCGATGACTGGGCAGGTGTGGCAAATAGCCTTGGCGCGGTTTTCGCGCTGGGCGCGGGCGCGACCGCGCTCGCCGTCTGGGTGGTAGAACACGTCAGAGTTTTCCCCACGGCAAGCGCCGTGTAGCTGCCAATCCCAGAAGTCCGTATTGGGCCCGGGGAGCAGGAAAGGCTGAGACACGTTCGATTCTCCTTATTCGTCAAAGATAGAGTTTCCAAGCGCGAGGCGTGCTGTAAGCGCGACTCAACACGGGAGATGGTCCCGTGAGCGCTAGGGCGAAGTAAGACGAGATAGAAGTGTGTCTTCCCTTGGTAAACGGCGCGTTAAGCATTGCTGACATGCAGGTGTAACGAGCCGAAATTCCTCACGTTTACCCAGTATGACCTGCATTTAAGGTTAAGATGAACGATGAATGAACTTTTTATCACAGCTCAAAAGCCGGGGAATGGACCCGTCGTTTCGGGTTTCGCCAAATGGTTATGACATGATGTTCATGCAGAATATGTAGTAATGAATTAAACGAATTCATTCAGAAAAGACTTTAGGCAGAAGAGCACAAAGCAGAAGAGCAAGGATGGCAGTGGCTACACATGCTACAGGCGCAGGCGGCTCCTCCACAGCGGCGAAGCGCGACAGCGATAAGGAACTAGCGGACCTCGTTCCGCTAGCCGTCGACGGTAGCCGCCGTGCCCTGCAGCGCATCATGCGCATCATTCACCCGCAGGTCCTGCGCTATTGCCGCGCACGCATTGGCGGTCACCGCCAGCCCACGGCGGAGGATGTGGCACAAGAGATCTGCTTGGCGGTGGCGACGTCGATTGGCACGTACAAGGACAAGGGCCGCCCGTTTATGGCCTATGTGTATGGCATCGCTGCCCACAAGGTGACCGACGCTCACCGGGCCCTCAGCCGCGACCACACCCACCCGACGGAAGACCTTCCGGAAGACGCCGCTCAGGACGCTACCCCCGAAGAATCCGCCCTTGAAGTAGACGGTAGTAACAGAGTGCGGGCAATGCTCGATACGTTAAGTGACAAGGCCCGGGACATTATCATCTTGCGTGTGTTCGTGGGGCTGTCGGCAGAGGAGACTGCGGAAATTGTGGAGTCTACCCCTGGCGCAGTCCGCGTGGCGCAACATCGTGCACTTGCGCAATTGCGCAAATCCCTCGATTCGCACGAGACGTCGTGAACCAGCAGTGTGAACCAGTAGTTGGGCTAGCCCAGAGCTAGCAGTGAGCCATCGGTACTTGGCACCGACAAATTAAAATTTTACTAATAAGGAAGGGAGGACATCATGGCAAAAAAGGACCAGCCTCAGCAGGGTGTCGCTGAGCAGCTGCAGCCTTTGGTCGATGATGATGCATTCCTCACCACTCTCTCCGAAGGAACGGATCCCTCCGATGGCGGTGATGAGTTGGCGGGTCTTCTGCTGGAGCTGCGCGGGGACGTCGAAAAGCAGATGCCCCCGGCCCCCCTCATCGAAGGCGCGGAGGAGGAGCCGGAGGTTATTTCCCTCGGCGCGGCACGTCGCCGTCGGAGCAAGCCATTCATGCACGGCCTCATTGGAGCGGCCGCAGCTACGCTGCTCATTGCAGGTACCGGAGCTGTGGTGGTCAACGCCGGACCGGGTTCCCCGCTGTATGGCGTGAACCAGTCGCTCTTCGGCGCAGACGAGCACGATGTGTCTGTGGTCGAGCTCGCCGGAACACTCGATGAAATGGAGAGGCGTTCCGCTGAGGGCGATATGGACGGCACCCGTCAGCTGCTTGAAGAAGCCCGGAAGATGGTGGATCAGGCCAAGCGGGAACGCGAGGCGGAGTCCCCGAGTACGACGAAACAACAGCCCCGCACCACGGTGACGCAGACGCAGACGGTGGAGAATCCCGCCCCTGTAGAGGAGCAGAAGCCACCGGAGCCGGAGACCGTCACGCAGACCGAGACTGCGGTCTCTACCGTCGTGGTGACACGTACGGTATCGGCAGGTAACCCACTGGAGCCGCCGACGCAGAACCAGCCGGAGCCAAGTCAGCCGGGTGGTGGAGAGCAGGCGACGCCACCGCAGAATGACAACTCGGATGGCGCTGGGGATAACGGTCAGCTCCCGCCGCCGCAGTTCCAGCAATAAAACCACAAAGAACCTCTTTCCTCCCACACCAGGAGGAAAGAGGTTCTTGTCGTTGAGCTGCGCGGTACTTCAGCCGCGCTAGTAGCGCGAATCCATACCGTCGAGGTAACCCACCGCATAATCCCACGGAACATAGCGCATCGGATCCGGCTCGGCACCCGGCTCGTGCACGGGGGCGAGCTGGCCTGCCAGCGTAGCCTGCATGTTGGAGGCCATAATGTCCCACTCGTAGAAGTGGTTTTCTTCGCAGTCCTCGCAGAAAAAGAAGATGCCGTCGATGCCGCGCGGGCTCAAAACACGCGCAAACTCTTGGACCATGGCCAGATCATGAATGACAGCGAGACGGTCCTCCTCAGACAGCGGCTCGACGTGCTCATCCTCCTCGAGGAAGGAAGCTGGGTCGTTCGGGTCGTCCGCGAAGGGATCGCGGGGCATGTTGGCGAAAAAGTTCACGTCTGCGAGCCTATTGACTCCGTGCGCGCAAGGCAATTCCCTATAGAGACTTTTTCTATACCCACGGCTACCACTACGGGGCGTCCACGCACTACAGTGAGGGCTACCGCATACAACTATCTGGTCAGTTTAGGAGAGCCCCACCCTCATGAGCCACGTCCACACCGGCGGAGACAACCCCGACAAGATTGCACTCTACGGCCTTACTTTTGATGATGTTCTGCTGCTTCCCGCAGAATCCAACGTCGTTCCCTCCGAGGTGGATACCTCGGCGCAGTTCACCCGCAACATTCGCCTCGGCGTGCCTCTGGCTTCCGCCGCGATGGATACGGTGACCGAGGCCCGCATGGCCATCGGCATGGCGCGTCAGGGCGGCATCGGCGTCCTGCACCGCAACCTTTCCGCAGAGGAGCAGGCTCAGCAAGTAGAGATTGTGAAGCGCTCCGAGTCCGGCATGGTCACCGACCCGGTCACGGCCACCCCGGACATGACTATCGACGAGGTGGACACGCTGTGCGCGCGGTACCGGATTTCGGGCCTGCCGGTCGTCGATAAGCAAGGCACCCTCGTGGGCATCTGCACTAACCGTGACATGCGCTTCGAGCCGGATTTCTCCCGCAAGGTTTCCGAGATCATGACCCCGATGCCGCTAGTCGTGGCCAAGGAAGGCGTCAGCAAGGAAGAGGCGCTGGAGCTGCTGTCCGCCAACAAGGTGGAGAAGCTGCCCATCGTTGATGATGAGAACAAGCTCGTCGGCCTCATTACCGTCAAGGACTTTGTCAAGACCGAGCAATTCCCCAACGCCTCCAAGGATGCTTCCGGGCGCCTTCTCGTGGCGGCGGGCATCGGTACCGGTGAGGAGTCCTACCAGCGCGCAGGCCAGCTTGTCGACGCCGGCGTAGACGTCCTCGTCGTCGACTCCGCCCACGCCCACAACAACCGCGTGCTGGAGATGGTCTCCCGCGTGCAGAAGGATTTTGGTGACCGCATTGACGTCATCGGTGGCAACCTGGCCACCCGTGCTGCTGCACGCGACATGATTGAGGCCGGCGCCGACGCCATCAAGGTCGGCATCGGACCGGGTTCCATTTGCACCACGCGCGTTGTGGCGGGTGTAGGTGCCCCGCAGATCACCGCCATCATGGAGGCCGCCGCCGTGGCAGGTCCGGCGGGTGTGCCGGTTATTGGTGACGGCGGCATGCAGTACTCCGGTGACGTCGCCAAGGCCCTGGCGGCCGGCGCCGATGCCGTCATGCTGGGCTCCATGCTGGCCGGTACCACGGAGGCACCGGGTGACATCGTTGTGGTCCAGGGCAAGCAGTACAAGCGTTACCGCGGAATGGGTTCCATGGGTGCCATGCAGGGCCGCGGCCTGACGGGCGAGAAGCGCTCCTACTCCAAGGACCGCTACTTCCAGGCCGACGTCAAGAGTGAGGACAAGCTGGTGCCAGAAGGCGTGGAGGGACGCGTGCCTTTCCGCGGTGATATTGATGCCATCGTTCACCAGATCGTGGGCGGCCTGCGCGCTTCCATGGGCTACACCGGCTCCGCTAACCTGGCTGAGCTCAAGACCAAGCAGTTTGTCCAGATCACCGCTGCGGGCCTTAAGGAGTCTCACCCGCACCACCTTCAGCAGATCGTCGAAGCTCCGAACTACCGCTAAGGACTAAGAATGCGCGATTACGTAGAAATCGGCGTGGGCCGCGAGGCCCGCCGCACCTATGACTTGAACCAGATTTCCCTGGTGCCGACTCGCCGCACCCGTTCCTCCAAGGACGTGGACACCTCATGGCACATCGATGCCTACACCTTCGACGTGCCGTTCGTTTCGGCGCCGACTGATGCGCTGGCCACACCCGAATTTGTTATCGAGATGGGCAAACAGGGCGGTCTAGGCGTCATCAATGCCGAAGGCCTGTGGGGCCGTCACGAGGATTTGGAAGGCGCGATTGCCCGCGTGACGGAGAACTTCGGCGACCTGTCCACGCTGCAGGAGCTGCACGCAGCACCCCTGAATGAGGAGTTGCTGGCAGAGCGCATCGCGCAGGTGCGCGATTCCGGCGTGACCGTGGCCGTGCGCGTCTCCCCGCAGCACGCCCGCGAGCTGGCGCCCGTGGTTATTAAGGCCGGCGCGGAGTTGCTGTTCATCCACGGCACTTTGATTTCCGCCGAGCACGTGCAGACTGGCGGCGAGCCGCTCAACTTGAAGGAGTTCATCGGCTCGCTGGATACCCCGGTGGTGGCTGGTGGCGTGGCGGATTACACCACGGCGCTGCACCTCATGCGCGCGGGCGCTGCGGGCATCATCGTCGGCGCCGGTGTGAACACCAACCCGGAGACCGTAGGTATTGATATCCCCATGGCGACGACCATCGCGGATGTTGCGGCCGCACGCCGCGACTACCTGGATGAGACCGAGGGCCGCTACGTGCACGTGCTTGCCGACGGCGACATCTTCACCTCCGCAGACATCGCCAAGGCCATTGCCTGTGGCGCTGATGGGGTCGTGCTCGGGCCAGTCCTGGCTCGCGCGGCGGAGGCTGGTGGCAAGGGCTGGTACTGGCCGTCCACGGCCGGCCACCCGCGTTTCCCGCGCGGCCTCATTGAGCCGATTGGCGTGGCCAATTCCCTCCTGGGCACCGGCACTTTTGGCGCCGATGTTTCGGGCACCGACGTTTCTGGCAACGCAACTTCTGGCGCCGCCGAGGATGCCTCAGCGGGTGCGCCTTCCTTGGAGGTCGTGCTCCATGGCCCGTCCAACGAGCCGCTGGGTGAGCTCAACTTGGTCGGTGGACTCAAGCGCGCCATGGCAAAGTGCGGCTACACGGATTTGAAGTCCTTCCAGAAGGTTGGTCTGGCCGTCCGTTAGTGCTGCGGACGCAGCTGTGCGCAGGCGCGGCTGCCCGTACGCGCGGCCACCGGCGGGAGCGGCTGCCTGTAGGTGCGGCTACCCGTCGGGGCAGCCTGTGAAGTCTCGAGACATCGTTCCGGTCG